>NZ_JBMDXT010000537.1:0-27918 GCF_048594475.1 Nakamurella sp.
CTGCTGCGGCGTCTGCTCCCGTGGGGTCGCCGGCTCGACCTCGGCTCCCGCCCGGGCGGCCGCCGCCCGATCGGCCGCGGCGAGGGCGAATCCCGCGACCTCGCCCGATTCGTCGATCTGACCCTGCGCCCAGAGGAACAGCAGGCCCAGCGCGTGCTTGCACGGGAACTTCCGTGACGGGCAGCTGCATTGGTAGCGACGGGTGCCGGTGTCGACCGTCACCCGGTAGGGGGTGCGGCCGGACCCCTGGCATTCGCCCCAGACGAGGCTGTCCGACGTGCCGATCGCACTCCACGGACCCGGCCGGGCCAACCGCCGCCCGGCCACCTGGGATGCCGAATCCGGCGCGGCCGCCATGACCTGATCGACGCTCCACCGGGCCCCCACCGGCCTTACAGTAGGTGCCGGCTCCGACAGCCATGATCGGCCGGGCGCCGGCTGGGCGATCGGGTGCTCCGTCGGGCCGCCGACGGCCCCCTACCGCGTCCGGCGCTCAGCCGTCCGCGACCAGGAACTCGCGCACCACCTCGTCGACATCGGCATTGGGCCGCACGCCGAGCCGGGACGCGCGGGCCGTCCGGAAGCGCGCCGGCCAACTGCCCACGATGGCCTGCACCGCGGGATCCGGGACCCACGAGATCAGGTCACCGGTGCCCGGCCCGACCAGGCGATCGAGCGCGGCGGCCAGCTCGCCCGGCGTGGTCGACAGGCCCGGCAGGGTCATCGCCGTCGGGCTCCCCCAGGCCCGATCACCCGCCGCGGCGGCGGCCAGGATCCCGTCGAGGGTCCGCTCCGGGGACGACAGGGCCACGGGCAGGTCGGGCGCCACCGGGCAGACGGTCCGCTGCCCGTGCACCGGCTCGCGCACGATGCTGGACAGGAAGCCGGAGGCGGCCGCGTTCGGCCGCCCCGGCCGCACGGCCACCGTCATCAGCCGGACGCTGCGACCGCGCAGGTACCCGCGCCGCGAGTAGTCGGCGACGAGCTGCTCACCGATGAACTTCTGGAAGCCGTAGCTGGACTGCGGCCGGGGCAGCGTGTCGTCGTCGACGACGTCCGGCGGCGGGAAGTCGGGGTCGCGGCCGAAGACGGCCAGGGAACTGGTGAAGACCAGCACCGGCGGCACCCGGTGCCGGCGCGCCCACTCCAGCACCGCCCGGGTGCCGTCCAGATTCGTGCGCAGACCCAGGTCGAAGTCGGCCTCGGCCTGCCCGCTGACCACCCCGGCGAGGTGGAAGACGGCATCGACGTCACCGACCGTGGCCAGTCCGGCACCGACGTCCGCCGTCACGGAGCGCACCCGCCGATCCGCCGCCACGTCCGCCGGCGGCGGGACCAGGTCCAGCAGGACCAGCTCGGTGGCATCCTGGGCGGCCGCGCCGCCGATGATGTGGGGGCCGGCGAGCAGCCGGCGGGCCAGCAGCGTGCCGAGGAAGCCGGCACCACCGGTGATCAGGACGCGCATGCCCGGCCTCCGCTCCTCCCGCTGGACCCGGGCTTACCGTAGCCCGGTGACGGTCAGCCGCACCCGACGCGCACGGGCCGCCCGCCGGCGCACCCGCCGGATGCAGGCGGTGGAGCACGACGTGACCACCGCCGAGTGGCCGGCCCTGCCACGGGCCCGGGGCGGCTGCGCCTGCTGCGGGTCGGCGGACCGCGCCCGGCAACCGGACTGCGGAGCTGCCGATCTCCCGGGGCGGCCGGTACACCCTGGCGACGGTGGTCCGTCCGCGGCGGTGTCACGCGAGCACATGCGACCGCGAGGTGACGGCCTGGCTCCGCAGGCGCCGTCCGGCGGACAGACGCCTTCCGGAAAGGCATCTCCGAGGTGCTGGGGACCCTGGCCGGGCCGGCGGTGCAGGTCGCGGCCGAACCCGGCCCGGCGGCACCGGTCCACACCTACGGGCCTCCAGATGAATCCGGCTCCTCCGTCGCCGCATTCATCCAGGACACCCCTCCCGTGCTCGATGGTGGCCTCGCAAGCTCGGCCAACTCTAGTCGACCGGCGTCAGCGGCGGGACGCGGCGTAGCCGAGAACCGCGGCCACGCCGAGCATGCTGCGCGGCTCGTAGGCGCTGCGCCACAGGCCACCGTGGACCGCCGCGTGCGCCTCGTCCTGCCACGGGTGGTCGTGGCGGACGACCCCGCCGGCCAGATCCCGCACCAGCAGCGCGGCCATCAGGGTGTTGGCAGTGTCCGGTTCGAAGATCTCGACCCCGAACCGGCGCGCCCCGGCGTAGGCCGCGGCCAGGGCCCGGTTCTTCACCACCGACCTCGTCCGGGTGGACGGCGCGACGTGGAAGGTGACGAGCCGGCCGTCCCGGCGGGCCACGGCCGCCCGCCACCGCTGGATTCGTTTGGCCAGCGCGTAATTGGGTCCCTGGGCGGGCACCAGCGCGTCGGCGATGCCCGGGTCGGCGCCGGGCGGGTACGCGCGGTGCACGAGTCGGCCCCGGGTCAGCCAGCGCAGCGGCCGGCCGGCCACTTTCGCCGTCGTCGACCGGGCCGCGTACGCGGCTCCGGACTGCTCGACCGCCTCGCGCGGGACGACGAACACGTCGGTCGGTGTGGCCAGGAACGCCAGCCCGGAGTCGGGCCGCCGGGCGGCCAGCCGGCTGCCCAGCAGGTCGGCGGCGACCGAGAGCCGCACGTGGGCACCGCCGTCGGCGTACAGGTAATTGCCGAGCACGATCCGGCCGTCCAGCTCGGCCAGCCAGTCCGCGATCGCGGGCACCTGGGCCAGCAGATCCGCCCCCGCCCCGGTGACCGGATCGGCCCGGTCCGGATCCACCGGCAGCACCAGCGTGCCGGCGGACGCCTCGGCCCGGGCGAGCAGGCGCTGCCAGACCGCCGGTCGGGGCAGGTCGACCGCGGCGACCCGGGCCCCCCAGTCCAGAAGCGGCCCGACGGGGCCCATCTCGGCGCCCGCGCCGAGCACGGCCACCGTGAACCCGTCCAGGCGCAACCATTCCGGATGGTCGATGACGTCCTCGACGGCCCGGACCGCGGACGGCTCCAGGATTCCCGCGGCGGCCCAGGCGGCCATCCGGTCGCGCAGCTCTCCACCCCGGAGCCGGTTCCCGTGGTACGGCACCACCAGCTCGGTGGCCGGCGCGCCGCGACCGGTCACCGCGACGGTGGCCAGGGCCGGGCCGGCCGGCGCCGTCAGCAGGCCGATCGCCGGTTCCTCGGCCGGCCCGCCGCCGACCACCATCCGGTCCCGGGCCGCCGCCAGCCCGGCGTCGGCGATCGCCCACCAGGCCCCCGGGGTGTCCACCCCGGCCTCCACCGCGCGTCGCAGGTGCAGCAGGTACCGGCTTCGCCAGGCGGTCTCGTTCTCCACGGCGCGGGCGCCCACCGGGTCGACGGCGGCCAACGCCGCGGCGACGACCGCCCGGCCGGCCGCGGTGGTACTGCGCGATCCACCGGGGCCGGCCGGGAAGTCAAGGCCGTGACTCATCTGCGCTCCTGCCGGATCGCCCGTGCCGGTCGGCGACTCAGCCGGCGGCCGGGGCCGCCGCCGGCTCCACGACCAGGGCGCGGCCCTGGTACCCGGCCAGCGGCACCGTCAGCGAATGGGCGTCCCCCACCGCCGCGCGGAAGCCGGCGTCGAGCCCGTCGACCACCGCGCAGCCCGGGTCGAGGTGGTCGGAGACGACGTCGACCTCCAGGTCCTCGCCCGAGAAGTTCAGCACCGTCAGCTGGATCAGTCCGCGGACGGTGAAGTTGACCATGACCAGGACCGCCGGGTGGCCGACCTCGGGGACCTCCAGCAGGGCGCCGGCGGCGATGCCGAGCTGCTTGCGCACGGCCAGCACGCGGCTCAGCTGCGCGGCGAACGAGGCCGGGTCGGCGAGCTGGTCGGGCAGCGTGCCGTACAGGCTCCGGGCCCGCGGCATCCCCGAGCCGGACGCGGTGGCCGACGGGTTCGACCCCATCAGGTCGTGCGCGCCGCGGTGGATCCACCGGGTGTCGCCGTCCCGGATCAGCCCCTGCACCTGGTCGGCCTTGAGGGTGACGTTGCCGGCCAGGTCCCACCCGGACAGGGCGAACACCCCCGGCTGCAGCGCGTTGTACATGGCCAGCAGCAGGTGGCCGCGCCGGATCAGGTCGACCTGCTCGTCCGTGGCCAGGGCCGGGTCCGCGATGCCCAGCGTGGCGGCGATGATGGTGGCCGTGGTGCAGGCGATGCCGTTCTGGGTGAACACCAGGTTGTAGTCGGCAGCCGGCTCGGTCAGCTTGTCCCGCAGCGTCTGCCGGATGTGTTCGGCCAGGTCCGAGCCGAGATACTCGCGCCCGCCCAGGGTGTACGTCTCGTCCTTGTGCTTGGTGGCGAAATGGACCAGCTCGTAGGTCATCTCGTCGTGGTTCTGCAGGGCGTGCACCAGCGAGGCCTGATCGATCCCCAGGCCCATCGCCTCCCGCAGGGTCAGCCGCAGGAAGCCGGTGTCGCCGGTGACGAAGGCGTGGTGGTAGGCGGGCCGGGTGACGAAGTCGTACGACAGGTCGGGGCCGTCCTTGGACGTGGCCTTGATGTCGTCCATCGTCAGGTTCAGTTCCTGGAACGTGAACCCGCCGACCTTGCGCACCATGCTGCCGATGAGCTGGTTCGCCGCCTGGGACAGCGGATGCCCCTCGGACCAGGCCGGCTGCGACTCGGCGCTCTTCTCCACGCCCAGGAAGCCGTTGGCGTCCAGCCGCAGCCCGGCCGACCCCAGGTCGACCAGCGAATGCATGGCATCGCCCAGCACCAGCCGCATGCCCGAACAGGTCGGGTCCAGCCAGTTGATGGACGGCTGGCCGTCCTTGAAGTAGTGCAGGTAGACCCAGCGCCGCAGCTTGCCGTCGGTGTCGTGCACCGGACGGGTCACGCTCCAGTTGGTCTCCTTGACGCCGGGCTCGTAGAAGATGACCCGCTGCATCTGGCCGATGATGTACCCGGTCTCCTGCAGGGCCTTCTCGGTGGCGGCGTCGATGTTCACCGAGTCCCGGCCGGCCGGCACGTCGGGCAGCAGATGCCAGTCCTCCTCGGGGATGTCGACCATGTGGTAGATCCCCGGGTAGTCCTTGTGGTTCATCTCGGCGAGCCGGAAGTCGGCCCCCTTGCCGGTGTGGCCGGGCACGATGTCGTCGATGATCGCGCCGTCGTGGGCCACCGCCTCCGCGCACATCACCCGGAAGTCCTTCTCGGTGCCGAACAGCGGGTCGAGCGCCATGCTGATGCGGTCGAAGTGACCGTCGACGCTCGGGGTGTACTCCCAGCCGCTGATGCCGCCGGCCCGCTTGACCGGACCGATGTGCACCCCCTCGACCCCGATCCGTTCGAACGCCGACCACAGACCCTCGTCGCCCAGCGCGGCCAGGTACGACTGGCCCGGCGCCGCGATCAGCGACAGCGGGTAGGCAGTGAACCAGACCGAGGCCCGGTCGACCGCGGCCCGCGGGTTGGGGTAGGCGTACGGGTTGAGCCACATGCCCGCCTGGCCGGACAGCTGCCGGGCGACGGTGTTGGCGTCGCCCAGCATCGACATGTCCTCGAGCCACTCGACGTAGGCCCGGTTGCGGCCATCCGCGGCGAACGGCGGCGGCGCCTCGGTCAGGTGCCGGTTGAGCCGCGCCCGGGGGCCGAGCACGCTCGGCCGGGCCGGGTACAGGTGCTCGTCGTACGAAATCTCACTGGCCGCCTCGCCTGCGGCCGATTCCGTCCCCGTGTCCTGTTCGAGCTCGCTCACCACACACCTCCTGCCGCCGATCCCTGCGTCCGGTCGACAGTAGATCAGCTTCCGGCGGGGTGTGGGTCAGGGGCGACCGACGCGCTCACCGGGCCGGTTGGCCGTGCATCTGGCCGCCCGACGCGCCGGCGCCGCCCCCCGATCCGGCCCCGCCGCCGAGCGATCCGAGCAGGGCGCCGGCATCGGGCGTGCCGACCCCGGTGACGTCGTCGTAGCCGGCCCGGGTGTAGATCGTGCCGGTCTGGTTGAAGGTCCGCAGGACCTTGACCGTGCCCGCGGAGGCGTCGAACCCGTTGACGTAGTTGACCCGCACCACGCCGTCGGTGACGCACTGCTGTGGGGTGGCCGGGCACGCGGTGGTGACGTCCCGGATCGCCGAGGCGCTCGACCGCCGGTACAGCGCCGGGTTCAGGAAGCCGACGCTGCCGCCGGCGGCCTGGTCCCCGACGGCCACCACGCCGGCCAGCAGCGGGCTGGACAGGCTGGTGCCGCCGATCCGGTACTCGGAGTACCGGACCGAGCCGTCCGGGAAGGTCTGGCTCTGCCCGATCAGCATGCCGGTCTGCGGGTCGGCGACCATGGCCACGTCGGGCACCGCGCGGTGGGGGCCGGACGGGGTGGTGCCGTCCGGCACCCACATCGCGATGTCGGCCGGGACGACGCCCCGCTGGTAGTTCGGCTGCTTGAACAACCGGCTGGTCCCGCCGCCCGCCCCGTACAGATAGCTCGGCGGGTTCGGATCCCAGGCACCGTCGACCAGCTTCGCGGTACCGCTGCCCCAGCCCTGCTCGAACAGGTAGTTGTTGGTCGCACCGACCGCCAGCGAGGTCCCGCCGACCGCGGTCACCCACGGGTCGCTCGCCGGGTAGTCGGCCTGCCGGGTGCCGGTGGCGGCGATCTCGTCGCCGGCGTCGCCCGAGGAGAACAGGACGCTGATGCCCTCGGCCGCCGCCTGCAGGTAGGTCTGGTGCTCGCCCTGGACGGCCGCCCGGGACGGCTCGCCGACATCGCCGTAGGAGTTGGTGATCACCTGGGCGAGCTGGTTGTCCACGACGGTGTTGACGGCGGCCAGAATGTCGTCGTCCTGGCAGCTGGTCGCCCCGACGTAGAGGATGTTCGCGGCCGGGGCCATGGCGTGCACCGCCTGCACGTCCAGGGTCTCCTCGCCGTACCATCCGGCGGCATCGCACTCCTCCACGTCGGTGTAGGAGGCGGGAAGCGACTGGCTGAACTGGTACGACCGGAACGGGTGCCGGGAGTCGTGGGCCGCGAAGTACTTTCGCGTGTCCGCGGCGATGGTCGGCGACGCGTAGGCGTCGACGACCGCGACCGTCACCCCGCGGCCGTCGATCCCCTTGGCCAGGAACTGGTCGACCCCGTAGGCGCCGCGCAGCTGGGCCGGCTGGTACCCGCAGGGCGCGTAGGTCAGCGGGTCCTTCAGGATCTGCGGGACATCGGTCGCGGCCCGCTGGCCGTAGTAGCTCGAGCACGGCGTCGCGTTGCGGTAGACCGCGCCGGGCGGCGGCAGGGTGTCCTGCGGCACCGCCGTCTGCGGCGCCGGGGCGGCGCCGCGGGACCGGGCGTCGGCCGAGGTGGCCGGCGACTGCCCGTCGGCGGTCTGGTCGCCGACCAGGTGATCGGGGCGGACCACCGCGCTCTCGTCGAGCCCGCTGACGCCGGCGATCAGCCCGGCGACGCTCGACGGCGCCGTCAGCGCGGACGCCGGGGCCGCCGTCGGCCGCCCGTCGTGGTCGAAGGTCTTGACGGCGGTGCCGAACGCGGCCTGCACCTGGGCGGTGCTGCCCGTGATGGGGATGAACCGGTGGTTGGCCGGCACCGTGCCGATCGAGAAGCCTTGTGCGGTCAGCCATGTGGAGACCGTCTGCACGGCCTGATCGGTCGGGGCGAAGCGGGCGCGCCAGTCCGCCGCCGACACGAACGACCGGTACCGGGCGTCCGTCGGGTCCGAGACGGCGGCCGCGAGCGACTCGGCCCCGGCCTCGTCCCGCAGGGTCAGCGCGACCGTGAGGTGCTGGGTCTGCGCGGCCGGCACGTCGCCGACCACCGCGGCCCCCGCCGTCCAGCCAGGGGCGTCGTCGACCACCGCGCGAGGCGGCGGCGGATCCGCCAGAGCCGGTGACACCGACGCCACGACCAGCGCCGAGGAGAGACCGACGAACAGGGACAAACGGCGAAAAGCGGTGCCCACGGCAGACTCCCCGGCATCCGATGGACGTGACGCAGGGAGCATCCACCCGCGGGGGTGCGCTGGCGAGGGCCGGATCGGTGAATCACCCGTTTGCACTACTAACTAAGTACCTCGATCAGCCGCCCGCCGCGATCACCAGCACCCGCCCGCACGGGCTCCGCAGGTCCGGCCGGGCGGTGCCGGTCACCGTCACCTGGGCGCCGAACCCCAGCGTGGCGGCCGCCGCCCCGGTCAGCGCCCACCGGCCGCCGCCGGCCCCGTCCGCACCGTCGACCGCCAGGATCCGGCAGGACGGTTCCGCCCCCTCGACGACCACCCCCGACAGGGTCATGGCCAGCGGTGACCCGAACGACGGGCTCGGGGCCGCGCCGGTCCCGACCGGCGGAACCGCCGGGGTCGAGCCGGGCGCGCTCCCGGCGGCCGGCGGGGCGGTCACGGAGGCCGAGCCGGCCGCGGCCGGCGGCGTCGGTCCCGCCGCGGCCGGCGACGGCGCCGATCCCGCGCACCCGGTCAGCACCGGCCCGAGCACGCCGATCAGGGCGGCCGCGATCACGGCCCGCGCCACGGGCCGGCCACCCTTCGGTTCGGCTCGGCGACGGTCACGGGGACGCAGACGGGATGGACTCACACGGGGATGACGGGGACCGGCCGCCCCGGGGTTGCACGGGTCGATACTCGGCATCGTGAACGATTCGGCACCATCGCCCGACCGCTCCGGGGAGCACTGGGGGCAGCTCGCGGCGGACCTTCGCGACGAGGTGCGGCGGCTGCGTGAGCGGATCGACGCCGGGTCGTCGCCGGCGCCGGGGGCCGGCCGCTCCCCCGCGACCGGCCCCGGCGGGCCGGCGGACCTGCCCGCCTGGCAGCGGCCGACCCGCGGCGAACAGCGCTGGGAGGTCAGCGTCGCGGTCGGCCTGATGATCGTGCTGCAGCTGGCCCTGCCGGGGGCGCTGACCCCCGTCGGCCGGTGGACGCTGCCGGCGATCGAGCTGGTCATCGCGGTGATCCTGGTCGCCGGCAACCCGTTCCGGATCGAACGGTCATCCCCGGGCCGGCGCGCGGCCGCGCTGGCCCTGCTCGCCGTGGCCGGGCTGGCCAACGCGCTGGCCGTGGCGCTGCTGATCAAGGACCTGGTCGCGGGCAACGGAGGGGACGACCCGATCCCGCTGCTGGCCACGGGTGCCAACATCTGGATCGGCAACGTCATCATCTTCGCCCTGCTGTTCTGGGAGTTCGACCGCGGTGGGCCGGCGGCGCGGGCGGCCGCCACCCGACCCACTCCGGATTTCCTGTTCCCGCAGATGGCGGACGGCTCGGGACTGTTCCGGTCCTGGGAGCCGCGGTTCTCGGACTATGCGTTCGTCTCGTTCACCACGGCCACCGCCTTCAGCCCGACCGACACCATGCCGATGAGCCGCTGGGCCAAGCTGGCCATGATGCTGGAGTCGTCGGTGTCGCTGGTCACCGCGGCCCTGGTCATCGCGCGGGCGGTGAACGTGCTGCGCTGACGGCCGGCGGTCCGGCGCCGATTGTTCACCCGATGCGCCTTTTCTCCCCACCGACGGCATCGGTAGGGTGGCGGCTCGAGACCACTCATCGAGGAGGACGAATGGCCTTTCCGGCGCTCTCGACAGTGCAAGCGGCGCGCGACATCCGTTACGGCGGAACGACTGCAGTCCCCACAGGAGCTCCCGGAACGATCGTCAACCTGCAGACCGGATGGGGCCCGACGACCTACACCGTCGAGTTCACCCCGGATCTGGGCACGAAGCTGACCCTGGTCGGCCTGACCGACAGCGACCTGCGGACCCGCTGAGTCACCACCGCCCGCCGAGCCGCGAAGGGCCGGGTGTCGCCGCCGATCGGCGCCGCCCGGCCCTTGTCGCACGTCCCCGGCGCCCGCCCGGCCGTCCCCCGCAGCCCGGGTGGACGGGACCAACGACCCTCCCCGGCCTCCGACCGCTCGTCTTGACTGGTGGTGACCGGCGCACGCCGCCGGTCGCGAACACCACGTCAGGAGCGGGAATCATGTCCAGTCCACGCACCGTGCAGCCGACCGAGCCCGTCGCCCGGATCATGACGACCTCGGTCGCCACCATCGACGCCGCGGCCTCCTGGGCCGACGCGCTGTCCGAACTCGTGGCGAACGGTATCGGCGCCGTCCTGCTCGTCGACGACAACGACCGGGTTGGCCTGGTGTCCGAGCGCGATCTCATCAACGCGCTCGCCGAAGGCGGTCCCGACCCCGACGAGCGGCAGATCGGTGAGATCGCCACGTTCGATCTGATCTGGGCCGACCCGGACGACACGATCGGCCACGCCGGCGCGGTGATGGTGGACGCCGAGATCCGGCACCTCCCGGTCGGCGACGGTCAGGACGTGGTCGGCATCGTCTCCGCCCGGGACGTGCTCGCGGTGCTCGTGGACGCCCATCGCCTCGCGTCCGCGGCGACCTGACCGCGCGATGCACCGGCGCGGTCGACGCCGGCTTGTGCGGAGGGCCCTTCCGCCAGCGGGCGCGGTCAGCGAGCGGCCGGCCCGGCCCCCCCGCCGCCCTCGGGAGCGAACCGCCGGCTCGTCACATGCTTCTCGGCCAGCCGGCGCAGGGCCAGGATCAACGGCTCGTTGAGCACGGTGCCCAGGACGACGTACCGGACGGCCGCCTCGGGCGAGTCGTCGGGCAGGTGGTCGAGCTCCATGGTGGCGACCTCGAGCATCGCCCGCGCGTAGCCGTCGACCGCTCCGTCGGGCAGGTCGAACCCGGCCGCGTCGATCGCCTCCAGCGCGTCGAGCAGCGCGGCGCGACCATCCCGGTCCTGCTCGTCGATCGACCAGCCCCACCGGCGCAGCAGGCCGTCCGCCCGACCCAGGTCCCGGTCGGGGGCGGCCGGCCCGACCAGCGCGCAGTGCGCGATGCCGAGCAGTTCCATGGTCGGCGTCCCGGCATCGTCGACCGCCTCGAGCACCCGGCGCGCCCTGGCCACCGACAGGCCACCCGGGCCGAGCAGGGCGCGGATCAGCCGCAGCCGGTCCACGTGGGCCTGGTCGTACTGAGCCTGCGTCGCCGACGTCAAACGGCCGTCCGGAAGCAGCTTTTCGCGCAGGTAGTACTTGATGGTGGCGGTCGGCACCCCGCTGACCCGGGACAGCTCGGAGATGCGCACGGTCGTCCTTGACATTGGAGAGTGTCACTCCCCATTATTGGAGAGCGTCACTATCTTATCGAGGAAGGACCACCCATGGCCCGCATCGACACCCGCCGGATGACCCATCACCACGACGGGCCCCTCGTGGTCTTCCTCATCGGGATGACCATCAACCGGTGGTCCAGGCCCCGGCAGTGGTGGCCCGTGCTGAGCGCGATGCGCCCGATGCTCCAGGAACTGAGTGCCGATCCCGAGTCGGGCCTGCTGGGCTACCGGCAGCTGATCGGCGGGGGCGGGCCGATGATCGTCCAGTACTGGGATTCGACCGAGAAGCTCTACGCCTACGCCAGCGATCCCGGCGCCCGCCACCGGCCGGCCTGGGCCGCCTTCAACCGGCGGGCCCGGGCGGCCGACGGCACCGTGGGCATCTGGCACGAGACCTACCTGGTCGACCGCGCGGAGTCGATCTACGTCGGTACGCCGACGATGGGCCTGGCCGCCGCGACCGCGGCGGTGCCGATCGCCCGGCGGTCCGACCGCGCGATGACGCGGCTGGCCGACGGGCGGACGGCCGCGCCCGGACCGGCCGCCGTCGGCACCGAGCCGGCCACGGCCCGCGACTAGCCGGCCCGACCGGACCGACCGGCCCGACCGGCGGGCGGGTTGTCCTCAGCGCCGCTGCGCCACGACCAGCAGGTACTCCCACTCCATCGTCCCGGTGTCCGCTCCGGCCGCCCGGGCCAGATCGACCAGCGCGCGGTCGAGGGCGGCCGTGCGGTCCGGGTCGTCGGCCAGACCCCGGTAGGCGGCGATGGTCGGCCCGTAGAACTGCTTGAAGAAGTCGCGGAACTGCTCGGCGTCGGCGAACCGGTCGACCCGGAGCCGGCGCCGCTCGGCGGTCAGCCGGGCCACCCCGTCGCCGAGCAGTTCGCGCACGTGGGCCTCGGTCCCCCAGAGCGGGCCCGGCCGGGCGCCGGGCGGCGGGGCCGGGACGAAGTCCTTCATGGTGGCGAACATCCGCCCGATGAAGCCCTCCGGCGTCCAGTTGATCAGCGCGATGGTGCCGCCCGGCCGGGTCACCCGGAGCAGCTCGTCCGCGACCGGCTGGTGGAACGGCGCGAACATGACCCCGACGCACGACAGGACGGTGTCGAACTCTCCGTCGGCGAACGGCAGGAACTCCGCGTCGGCCTCGATCCAGCGCAGGTGCAGGCCACGGCGCGCGGCGCGCCGCGCGCCGACGTCCAGCAGTTCGGGCGTCAGGTCGGCGGCCGTGACCCGGGCGCCGCGGTCGGCGGCCGGGATGGCGGCGTTGCCGGAGCCGGCGGCGACGTCCAGCACCCGGTGGCCGGGCTGCACCCCCGCCGCGTCCACCAGCACCGGGCCCAGGCCGCCGACCACCTCCGTGGCGACCGCGTCGTAGTCGCCGAACGCCCACATCGCGCGGTGCTTGAGCTTGATCGCACTCGGCCCGGTCGGGGTCGCCGAGCCGGTGGGGCTCGCGGGGTTCGTGGGTCCGGTCGTCTGGGGGCGGTCCGCCCGTACCTGCGTCATCGTCGGTTCTCCCTGCGCGGCAGTCCTTGTCCCGCCGACCTGTTCGGCGGGTCGGGCTCAACGGTAGGAACGACCGGGCAGCGTCGGCATCGGTGCAGCCGCGCACCGTCGGGCGGGGCCGACGGGCGCCGATGGGTGCCGCCGCGTACGCGCGGCCGACTCCGCCGAGCAACCGGCGACCCGACTCCGGCCACCGACGCCGGAGCCCGGCCGGAGCTCGGCCGGAGCTCAGCCGCCGCCGAGCAACCGGGCCACGGCGGCGGTCCGGGCCGCCTTGCCCTGCAGATCCAGCTTCGCGTAGATGTTCTGCAGGTGCCGCTCGACGGTCCGGACGCTGAGCGTCAGGGCCCGGGCGATCTCCTCGTTGTCCCGGCCGGCCGCCGCCAGCCTGAGCACCTCGACCTCCCGGCCGGACAGCAACCGGGCCAGCGGCACGGCCGCTGCCGGCTCGCGCGCGCGGTCGGCGGCGAGGAAGTCGCGGACCTCGGACACGAAGACCGGCCAGGCGGGTTCGTCGGCCAGCAGGATGTGGTTGCCGCTGTCCAGGGGGACCAGCCGGGCGCCGGGGATGCCGGCGCTCAGGTGCCGGGCGTGGTCGAAGTGGTTCATCCGGTCCCGCAGCGAGTGCAGCACCAGGGTGGGCATCGTCAGTTCCGGCATCAGCGCGCTCGCGTCGGCCCCCATGCGTTGCTGCCGCGCGAGGACGGCCGTCCGCGGCGAGACCGAGACCTTCAGCAGGTCGTCCAGCCAGCCGAGTTGCTCCTCGGTCGCGTCCGGGATCATCTGGGTGCTGAAGACCCGGCGGAAGGTGCCCTCCGGGCGCCCCCAGCCGACCTTGATGATCTGCTCGAAAGCGTCCTCGAGGGCCAGATCGTCGTCGGTGACACCGTGCTGCGGGTCGGCGTAGCTGTCGTAGAAGACCAGCCGGGTCACCCGCGCGGGGTGGGCGTGCGCGTATGTGATCGCGACCGGGCCGCCCTGCGCCATCGCCATCAGCGCGAAGGTGGCGAAGCCCGCGTCGTCGGCGACGGCGGCGAGATCACCGACCCGGGCGTCGAGAGAGAAGTCGGTCACGTCCCAGTCGGACAGGCCGTGGCCGCGTTCGTCGAACCGGATGATGGTGGCGAAACGCCCGATGTCGGCGAGGAAGTGCCGCCAGACGGGGCTCTCCCAGTCGTGCTGCAGGTGGGAGAGCCAGCAGGTCGAGATCAGCAGGGGCGGCCCCTGGCCGTGCACCGCATAGGCGATCCGGACCCCGTCCGGGGCCCGGCAGAAGCGGATCTGCTGGTGCGGGATGCCCGCCCGGCCGGTGACGGGCATCCCTGCATGGTAGTCCGCCCTGGTCAGCGGATCCGCAGCGTGACCTGCGGGGTGGTCTGGCCGGCCCCGCGGATCGAGTAGACGTACGGCGTGTTGGCCAGCAGTCCGATGTCGGTGAAGCTGGTGCCCTTGACCGTGGCGATCCGGTCCCCCGCCTCCCCGCGCAGCACGTCGTAGGTGGTGTTCGGGTCACCGTCCCAGGCCAGGGTGATGGTGCTGGCGGTGGTCCCGGCCGCGCGCAGGTTGCGCGGCGCCGCCCCGCTGCCCGACGTCGGCGTGGTGCTGGTCGGGTTCGCGGTGGTCGGCGTGCTGGTGGCCGGGGTGCTCGTGGTGGGGGTGCTGCCCAGGATCACCGTGATCTGCTGGGTGGTCCCGCCGGGGCCGCGCACCGAGTAGACGTACGGCACGCTCCGGGCCAGCCCGCTGTCGGTGAACGTGTTCCCGGTGGTGCTGGCGATCCGGACGCCCGCCTCCCCCCGCAGGATCTCGTAGGTGGCGCCGGGGGCGCCGTCCCAGGTCAGCGTGGCGCTGTCCGGCCCGGTGGTGATCCGCAGGTTGGTCGGCCCCTGCCCGCCGGCGGGTGTGCTGGTCGTCGGCGTGCTGGTGGTCGGCGTGCTGGTGGTCGGCGTGCTGGTCGTCGGCGTGCTGGTCGTCGGCGTGCTCGTGGGCGGCGTGCTCGTGGGCGGCGTGCTGGTCGGCGGGGTGCTGGTGGGCGGCGTGGTCGTCGGCCGGGTCGTCGTGGGCGGGGTGGTCGGCGGGCTGGTCGGCGGGACGCCGGATCCCGGGTACTCGATCACCATGGCCGGTTCGGTCGCCGGGTACGGCGTGGGGTCGCCGGTGTCGTTGACGACGTGGTCGATGATGCCGGCCAGCAGCTGGACCGTCAGCAGGTGGTGCAGCCGCACACCGGACTTGACCGGCACCTCGAAGGCGTGGCTCAGGTGGATCGACGGGTCGACATTCGTGTAGATGTAGGCGCCGCCGCCCCACAGTTCATGGGTGTTGACCGAGTCGGCGACCTTGTAGGCCGCGTACCCCAGGGCGTCGCTGCGCCAGGCCTGCTGGCTCGGCGGGTCGTACGGCAACTCGTTCTGGTAGAAGACCACCTTGCCGTTGTCGCCGTTCCAGATGGTGTTGTACTTGCGCCAGTGCTCGACGAAAAGGCCCGTGCCGGTGACGTTGTCGCCGTTGACGATCAGCCCGACATCACCGGGGCTGACGTCCCACCCGACGGTGTTCGGCTTGCCGTGGTCGCCTCGCCACAGCCAGATGTGGTCGATCAGGACGTCGTCGCTGTTGACCACCAGCCCGTTCGTGGTCTTGCCGACGCCGGGCCCACCGACCCGCATGAACACGTCGGACAGGGTGGTCGGGTCGCTCAGCGTGCAGGCGGCGCAGGTGCCGCCGCTGGTCCCCACGGTCATCAGCGCCGGGGAGGTGACGGTGCCGGCGTCGATCATGACGCCGGCGACGATCACGCCGGGCACGTCGGCCACGGTCAGCGGCACGGCGCCGTTCACCGCGGTGAGGGTGGCCAGACCCATTCCCAGCACGACGGTGTCGGCGCGGGTGACCGTGATGCTCTGGCCGATGCCGTACACGCCGGGCGTCAGCAGCAGGTTCTTGCCGGCGCCCAGGGCCGCGTTGATGGTGGCCACCGAGTCGGACGGGGTGGCCACGAAGAACTGCGACAGCGGCACCGAGCGGCCCGGCGTGCCCCCGTTGTCCCAGCTGACACCGGCCGAGTTGGTCCGGGCGGACGGCACGAAGACCTGGTAGGCGCCGGCGGAATCGACGTACAGGTAAGGCTTTTCCCGGCTCAGTGCGGTGGTGGGCAGGTTGGTGTAGGTGCCGAGCCGGCCGTCGGCCTGGGGCACCCCGAAGTTGGTCGCGGGCGCGCCGACGGTGCCCAGGAACACCTGGTTCCACACGCCGTTGGACCAGCCCCCGACGGTCGAGTTGCGCACCAGGTACTGCTGCTGCGACCCGTTGGTCACCTGGGCCGGCACCTTCGAGTCGGCGATGTACCCGCCGCTGGCCCACTGCGGCTGGTCGGTGCAGTAGTCCATCAGGCTCAGCGGGCCGTTGATGTTGACCCGGCGCATGGGCGAGGCCTGGGACGCGGCCCAGAACATGGCGGTCCGGCGGCACTCGGTGGGTCCGCCGGCCCCGGTGTTCGACAGGTTGGACAGCGAGCGCCAGAAGTTGTTCAGGGCGACGCAGTACGACTGGCCGGGGTTCGTCGGGTGCGGCAGGCACCGGTTGAAGACGTCGATGCGGCCGTTGATGACGACATCGGTCGGGTTCTTGCCGAGGCCGGCGATGTCCATGTAGTAGCCGACCTGGAGTTCCAGCGGCTGCCCGGGGCTGCCGTAGGTGCCGGGCTTGAACAGCAGTGCGTACCGGTTGGTGCCCATCTCGTCGTCGATCTGGCGCGCGGTGATCGCGTCGACCTGCTGCTTGATCTGGGCCACCGGCATGCTCGGGTCGAACACGGTGACGTTCGGGCCCAGATCGGTCGGCGACGCGGCCGCGGTGAGCATCGAGGCGGCCGGGGCGGGCGCCTGGGCCGACGCGGCGGTGGCGGTGATCCCGGCGCCGCCGATCGCCAGCACGGCGACGGCGAGCGCGCCGAGCCGGGCGCGTCCCCCCGATCCCCGGCGTCTGACCGATCGAACCCTCGAATGGACCACCGACATCGGGCGACCGCCTGTTCGTCTGGGAGTGAAATGTGGGAGCGCTTCCAGCTGGTGACCCTAGTCACAAAGCTTGCGCTGCGCAGAGGTGATCTCACTGAGCGTCGCCAAGCGCCGCGATCCGGCCACCGCTGTGCGTGATCGAGCGTCACGGCACCCGGGCCGGGCGCCCGGCGGTGGTCACCCGAACCCCGATCGACGCCGTCCGGTCGATCACTGACCGCACCTCGAACCCGGCGATCGAGCGACATTCCTCGGGCGACGGGTGAACCATCCATCGCCGGCGCCCCGCCTCCACCGGCGGCTGCGGACCGGGATCCGGATCCGCACGCAGGCGCGGCGGACGATGCGCGCCCCGACCGCCGCAGCCGGTGACGCGATGTCGTCGATGCGACCTCGACCGGGCGGTACGGCCCCCGTCGCGCTCGCTCGTTCGAGGCACCCGGCGCCGCGAACGGGTGGTTCCGATTGACACGTGGCGGTTCTCACGTCGTTGGTTAGCTGGGTTCGCAGCGTCTCAGCTAATCTTGCTAACAAGATCGACTTGCCACGGTGAGCGGTCGGTGAAGGTGCAGATCACGACGGGTATACACCGCAGAGGGTGAGAAGCCATGGGTATCGAGCGAACGGGCGTGACGGACCTGCCGGCCGGGCTGCCCACCGCGGTTCCACCGGCGGTCCACCGGGTCGTGGTGTGCGATCGGGACGACGTCGCCCGGCGGGCGGTCGGTGCGATCCTGGCCGACGAGGGCGTCGAGATCGCCGGGAGCGTGGCCGAGACCCGCGAGCTGGCGGATCTGGTGGCCAGGGGCAAGCCCGACGTCGTCGTGCTGGCGGTCGACCGCGCCGACGGTCCCGACGTGGACGCCCTGGTCGCGACGGCCGCGCTGCGGATCGCGCCGGTCGTGGTGCTGGCCACCGAGGCCACTCCCGCGTTGATCGCCCGGGCCCGCGACGCCGGCGCCCTGGCCTTCCTGACCAAGCCGCCGACGCGGGCCGACCTGCTGCCGGCCGTCGAGCTGGCGATCGCCCGGTACGCCGAGATCGCCCACCTGGTCGACCAGGTCGCCGCGATCAGCCGCCGGCTGGAGTCGCCCAAACTGAGCGAGCGGGCCCCGGGGCGGCTGAGGCCCCACCGCCGGATGAGCGCGCCGGACGCGTCCCGCTGCCTCCCGCGCACGGCGATGGACCGGCGCAAGCCGGCGCACGTGATCGCCGCCCAGGTCGTGGCCGAGCTCGGCGACGCCCGGAGGGACCGCGCCGCGTCCTGATGGCCCGGCGGCCGTCGCCGTTCGATCGCGGCGGACCACCGGGCCCCGGTCAGCCGCCCGCCTTGCGCAGCACCGGTCGCAGCGTGTCCAGCACCGACGCGTCGTCGATGGTGGACGGCACGGGGGCGTCCTGGCCGTCGGCGATCTGGCGCATCGTCCGGCGCAGGATCTTGCCCGACCTGGTCTTGGGCAGTGCCGGCACCACGGACACCTCCCGCAGGGCCGCCACCGCCCCGATCTGATCCCGGACGCGTTGCACCAGTTCGGCTTCCACGTCGTCCGGGTCACGATCGACGCCCGCCTTGAGCACCACGAATCCACGCGGCACCTGCCCCTTGAGCACGTCGGCGACGCCGATCACCGCGCACTCGGCGACGTCCGGATGGCCGGCCAGCACCTCCTCCATCCCGCCGGTGGACAGGCGGTGCCCGGCCACGTTGATCACGTCGTCGGTGCGGCCCATCACGAACAGGTAGCCATCGGCGTCCAGGTGCCCGCCGTCGCCGGTCAGGTAGAACCCCGGGTAGGTCGACAGGTAGGAGCGGACGTACCGCTGGTCGTCGTTCCAGAGGGTGGGCAGCGATCCGGGCGGCAGCGGCAGCCGGATCGCGATCGCGCCGTCCTCGCCGACCGGCATCTCCTGACCCGCCGGGTCCAGGATCCGCACGTCCCACCCCGGCATCGGCCGGGTGGGCGAGCCCGGCTTGATCGGCAGCAGTTCGATGCCGGCCGGGTCGCCGACGATGGCCCAGCCCGTCTCGGTCTGCCACCAGTGGTCGATCACCGGGATGCCCAGCAGCTCGCCCGCCCACCGGTAGGTCTCGGGATCCAGCCGCTCCCCGGCCAGGAACAGGTACCGCAGGCTGGACACGTCGTACCCCTGCAGGAGGGTGCCGTCCGGGTCGGCCTTGCGGATCGCCCGGAACGCCGTCGGTGCGGTGAACAGGCTCTTGACCCGGTGATCGGCGACGACGCGCCAGAACTGGCCGGCGTCCGGCGTGCCCACCGGCTTGCCCTCGTACAGCACGGTGGTGGCGCCGACGAGCAGCGGCCCGTAGACGATGTACGAGTGGCCGACCACCCAGCCGACGTCGGACGCGGTGAACATGACCTCGCCCGGCCCGATGTCGTACAGGCCGCGCATGCTCCAGGCGAGCGCGACGGCGTACCCGCCGCCGTCCCGCACCACGCCCTTGGGCTTTCCGGTGGTGCCCGAGGTGTACAGGATGTAGAGCGGGTCGGTCGACCGGACCGGGACCGGGTCGACGGGGACGGCCGCGGCCATGGCGGCGTCCCAGTCCACGTCCCGCGGGCCCATCGCGGCGACCGCCTGGGGACGCTGCAGGATCACGCACCGCTCGGGCCGGTGCGCGGCCAGCTCGATGGCCTGATCGAGCAGCGGCTTGTACTCGATCACCCGCTGGACCTCGATGCCGCAGGACGCCGAGACGATGACCGGCGGCGTGGCGTCGTCGATCCGGGCCGCGAGCTCGCGCGGGGCGAATCCGCCGAAGACGACCGAGTGGACGGCACCGAGCCGGGCGCAGGCGAGCATCGCGATCGCGGCCTGCGGGATCATCGGCAGGTAGATCACCACCCGGTCGCCCACCCCCACGCCCAGGTCGGCCAGGACCCCGGCGAACCGGGCGACCTCGTCCCGCAACCGGCGGTAGCTGTAGGTCTCGACGGTCCCGGTGACCGGGCTGTCGTGGATCAGCGCGGCCTGCTCCCCCCGCCCCGCCGCGACGTGCCGGTCCAGCGCGTTGGCGCAGACGTTGAGCTCGCCGTCCGGGAACCACCGGAACAGGGGCGCGGCCCCGGCGTCCAGGGCCCGGGTCGGCGCGGCGGTCCAGTCGATCGACGCCGCGGCGTCGAGCCAGAAGGACTCCGGGTCCTCGATGCTCGCCCGGCGGATCTGCTCGTACGCACCCATCGGCTGGCCTCCTTGTCAGCGTCCGGCTCAGGTCAGGGTGCCGATTGTGCCCGGCGGACCCCCGGCTGCCCAGCATCCGGCCGGATCGGGCGGGGAACGCCACCGTCGGAGCGGACCGGCGGCGCCGCCGACCGGCGAACGGTCGGGTGGCGGCGACGAGCGGCGCCCGTCCCGGACGCCCGCGCCCGGTCAGCCGCCGGACGGCCCGGGATGGTCGGCGGTCACGACCGTCACCGGCACGCGGGTGACGCGCCGGATCCGGTGGGCCAGATCCTGGTGCAGCCAGCGCGAGACCCCGGCGGGCAGCGTGGACACGACGACCTCGTCGATGTCGCCACGGCCGAGTCGCTCCCGGACGGCCGGCACCGGGTCGGCCTCGACGACCTCTCCGATCGCGTCCACGCCGAGACCGGCCAACCAGTGCACCCCGGCGGTGGCCCGGGAGCGGGCCAGCTCGTGGGCGTCCTGCCGCCCGGCCGGCGGGCGCAGGCCGCCCTGCACGGCGAAGGCCTCGGCCAGCGCCTGCACCAGGTCCGGGTGCGAGGTGGCCGGGACCACCAGCAGGACCTCGACCGGGCCGTCGGCCACCCGGCTCCGGATCAGGTCGGCCAGGTGCTCGCCGCCGAGCGTCTGGTTGGCGACCACCACGATGCGCCGCATGTCGCTCCCGCCCCCTCACCCGGGTGTCCCGGGTCGTGTCCGGCGGACATGGTCCCACGACTACCGGGAGCGCCCCGGGGCGGGATCCGGTGCGCCGGTCGCACCGATCGGCCGCGGCCGGCCGATCGGCCGGCGGGTTAGGTTGGGCGTCATGGAGTTCCGTTACCTGGGCCGCAGCGGCCTGAAGATTTCCGCCCTCACCTACGGCAACTGGCTCACCCACGGGTCGCAGGTCGAGAACGACGTCGCGTCGGCCTGCGTGCGGGCGGCCCTGGACGCCGGTATCACCAGCTTCGACACCGCCGACGTCTACGCCGACGGCGCGGCCGAGACGGTGCTCGGGGAGGCCCTGCAGGGGCAGCGGCGCGAGTCCCTCGAGATCTTCACCAAGGTGTACTGGCCGACCGGCCCCCGGGGGCACAACGACGTCGGGCTGTCCCGCAAGCACATCGCCGAGTCGATCGACGCGTCGCTGCGCCGCCTGCGCACCGACTACGTCGACCTCTACCAGGCCCACCGGTTCGACACCGAGACGCCACTGGAGGAGACCATGCAGGCGTTCGCCCAGGTCGTGCGCCAGGGCAAGGCCCTCTACATCGGGGTCAGCGAGTGGACCGCCGACCAGATCCGGCAGGGTCACGCCCTGGCCCGGGAGCTGGGCATCCAGCTGATCTCCAGCCAGCCCCAGTACTCGATGCTCTGGCGGGTCATCGAGGATCAGGTGGTGCCGACCAGCCGCGAGCTGGGCCTGTCCCAGATCGTCTGGTCGCCGGTCGCCCAGGGCGTGCTGACCGGCAAGTACCTGCCCGATCAGCCGCCGCCCGCGGGGTCCCGGGCGACCGACGACAAGGGCGGGGCCCGTTCCATCGAGCGGTTCATGCGACCCGAGGTGCTGTCCGCGGTGCAGGGCCTGCGGCCGGTCGCGGACGAGCTGGGCGTGACGATGGCGCAGCTGGCGTTGGCCTGGGTGCTGGCCAACGACAACGTGGCCGCGGCCATCGTCGGGGCCTCCCGGCCCGAGCAGGTGGCCGAGAACGTCAAGGCGGTGGAGGTGCGGATCCCGCCGGAGCTGCTGGCCCGGATCGACGACGTCCTGGGCGAGGTCGTCGTCCGCGACCCGGCGATGACCGCGGCGACCGCGCCGGCCAAGCGACCCGTCTGAGGCCGCCGGCTCCGGGTTCGGCCCGCAGGGGCGGGCCGGAAGCCGGGCCGGTCGGTCCCGGCCCGGGCCGGCCGGGGTCAGCTCGCGGCGGCCAGATGCTCGGCGATCGCGGCCAGGAACTCGGCCGGCTTCTCCAGGAAGGGCGAGTGCCCGGCGTCGGCGATCGGCACCTCGCGGTACCGGCCGCCCGCCGCCGCATACCGCTCCAGCACGCCCCGCGTCTGACTGACCATGGGCTGCACCGGGTAGGCCTCGGGGCCGGGCCAGCCGGGCACCACCCCGAGTTCGCCGAGCCGCGCCAGGTCGTACAGGGAGGTGTCGGAGACGATGACGTCGTCGGTGCCGCGGACCCACAGGATCGGCGGCTTGGGCTCGACGACCTGCAGATCATCGATGCGGAAGTGGTTCGGCGCCATGGTGTTCAGCACGCCACGGGAGCCGGCCACCAGCCCCGGCCAGGTCTGGGTGACCCCGAGGTCGCCCGGGTAGTGGTCCGGTCCGAGCCGGGTCGACAGCATCGACTCGACCATGTAGTCCAGCCCGTCGGGCACGAACGGCGGCTTGACGTAGTGGGCCAGCAGGACGTTCCGCGGCGCCAGCGGTCCGTCGCCCGACCGGTCGCCGGCGGCCAGCCGCTCGACGAACTGCGGGTTCGCCGTGCCGCCCCCCGAGCCCAGGCCGGGCGGGTCGGCCGGGACCCCGTCGACGCCGGAGGTCCCGCCGAAGCCGAACGGGGACACCGGGTTGACCAGGGTCACCGACGCCAGGGCGGCCGGCTGGTCCCGCAGGCACTGCAGCACGACACCGCCGCCCATGCTCCAGCCGATCAGGTGCACCCGGTCCAGTTGCAGGGCGGCCAGGGTGGCCCGGACGTCGTCGGCGTAGTCGCGGACGCCGCGGGTCGCGTCCACCGGCTCGGGATCGGTGTCGCCGAATCCGCGCAGATCGACGGCGATCGGCCGGTACCGCTCCGGCAGGTCGAGCATGAGCCGCTGCCAGAACAGCGCGGAGGAGACGTTGCCGTGCACCAGGACGACGGGGATGCCGTCCCGGCCGTCGATCTGCAAGGTGTTGACGGTCAGGCGGTCGGTCGGGACGCGGGCGGCGATGATGCCGGGCAGGAGAAGGTCCACCCCGGCATTCATTCACATCCGCGGTCCGGCGGCCGCCGCGGGTCACCGGGCGGGATCGGCGGGCACCCGTCCGCGCCCGCCGGCGGGCGGCCCGGCGATCGCTCGGGCGACCGGCCCGGGACGATCGGGTCGCGATCGGGCCGCGCTCAGTGGCCGACGGCCACCAGGTGGCGCTCCTCGGCCGGCGCGGTCGGCTGGGCCGGGATCGCGCTGGTGCCGGACAGCTCGCGGGACAGGCTGCGCGCGGCGATGGACAGCGGGCCCAGCAGCGGCTGCAGATCGGTGCCCAGGTCGCGGACCGACAGCTCGATGGCGGCCAGGACGTCGCCGCCGGCGCCGAAGACCGGCACGGCCACGCCGCAGACGCCGGGCTCGAGCTGCCACTTGGCCACGGCGACCCGAGTCAGCCGGGTGACGCCCAGGGCCCGGCGCAGCCGGACCGGGGCGGTGACGGTGTGCGGGGTGTACTGGCGCAGCCCGCGCAGGATGGTCATCTCCACGGTCCGCTGCGGGGAGAAGGCCAGCAGCACGCGGCCCATCGCGGTGGCGTGCAGGGGCAGGGTCGCCGCGGACGAGAACGCGGTGGCCGGGCGGGGGCCGGGGTCCTTCTGGATGTAGGCGACCTCGAGCTCGCGCAGCACGCCGAGCCGGGCCCGGCACTTGGTGACCGCGGCCAGATCCTCCAGGACGTAGGGCGCCCGATCGCCGACGCTGGGCGGGGCGGCGTCCGTGCCGCCGATGGTGCGCAGCGGCAGGCCGGCCCGGTACTGGCCGTCGGTGGTGCGCTCCAGGAGACGGCGGGCGGCCAGCTCCGACGTCAGCCGGTGCGCGGTCGAGACCGGCAGACCGGCCAGGCGGGCGATCTCGGTGAGCGAGTGCTCGCTGCCCTCGGTGAAGGTCATCAGAATCGACGTGATCTTGCTGGTCACCGAACGTCCGGACTCGGTCGCGTTCCCGGCCAATGATCTCTCCCGCCTTTGGGGCAGCACGGGGACACCGGTCACCGTGCTGCGTACTCAGTCAATTCACGTCCGCACCGGACGGGTGGGCCGTCCGGACACTCGTCGGCCGCGTGGACAGATGAACGAAGAACCGGTGACACCTGGCTCGATGTCCGCATCTGTGACGCTCTGCGCTGCCGATGCCCCTACCTTGTCAACCGACCGACCGGCGAACAACCGGCTTGTACCGCTGAGTGGAACACCAAGGTTCCGGGCCCCGCCGGGGCCCACTGCGTGATCCGGATGGGGGCCGGGCCTGCACGGTGCGCGGCGCCCGCTGTCGGGGCGCCGGTACATACTCGCTGGCACCGGCCCGACGGCCGGCGCGAACGAAGGAGGGGGTTTGTCCGCACCTGTGTCCGCCGGAGGGGTCGGCTCCGGGCCGGGTTCCGGATTCGGTTCCGGTCCCGGCGACGGCGCCGCGGGCGAGGCGATCGGCCGGGTGCTGGGCACCGAGGACGCGACTCCCCTGCAGTGGCACGTCGCGCTGCGCGAGGGCGACTACCTGCAGCTCGACGACGTGGTCACCACCCGGCGGGCGGTGCCCGGCGTCGGCGATGTGCTCGTCGCCGGCGTCGTCACCGAGGTGCAGGCGCGGCACGAGGGGGCCAGCTTCGGGTCCGACGTGTTCCTCATCAGCGACGGCGTGCTGCCCGCCCGCATCCAGGAGACCGCGGAGATCACCACCACCCGGGTCGATCCCGAGTGCTACGTGCCGCCGCTGCCGGGGGAGCCCGTTGTGCGGGCCGTCGGCGAGCACCGCGACCAGGCCCTGTCGTTCGACCGGATGGACCGCAGGCTGCCCGTCGGGTCCGGCCGGGACGGCTCCCCCGTCTACGTCAATCTCGACTTCGTCGACGGCTCCCGCGGCGCGCACATCTCCATCAGCGGCATCTCCGGGGTCGCGACCAAGACCAGCTACGCCCTGTTCCTGCTGCACTCGCTGTTCCGGTCCGGCGTCCTGGGCACCCGCGCGACCAATACCAAGGCGCTGGTGTTCTCGGTCAAGGGCGAGGATCTGCTGTTCCTGGACCACGCCAACGTCCGGCTGGACGACGAGCTGCGGGGCAGTTACGCGCGGCTGGGCCTGCCGGCCGAGCCGTTCTCCTCGGCCGGGTTCTTCTCCCCACCGACCCCGGACGATCCCACCGGGCGGCCCCACATCACCGGCCGGACCAGTGGGGTCGAGGCGTTCTGGTGGACCCTGGACGAGTTCTGCGCGGGTGAGCTGCTGCCGTTCGTGTTCACCGACGCCGAGGACGAACGGCACCAGTACACGATGGTCATCCACCAGGTCGCGGCCCGGCTCAAGCGTGAGGCGACCCCGATCGGCCGGGACGGCGGCGTCCGGATCGGCACCAGCACCTGCCGCACGTATTCCGAACTGGTGGACGTGATCGTCGACCGGCTGACCGCCGACGACACCCGTCCGGAGTGGGCGGGGCCGGTCACTGGCGCCGGCACCATCAACGCGTTCATCCGCCGGCTCACCGGATCGCTGACGCCGCTGCGCACGCTGATCCGGGCCGACCTGCCCGACACCGGCCGGCGGCGCATCGACACGACCAACCAGCAGGTGACCGTCGTCGACCTGCACAACCTGCGGGAGCGGGCCCAGCGGTTCGTCGTCGGCGTGGTGCTCGCCGCCGAGACCGCCCGCAAGGAGGCCGCGGGGCCGGGCAGCCTGCTCTTCACCATGATCGACGAGCTCAACAAGTACGCGCCCCGCGAGGGCAACAGCCCGATCAAGGACGTGCTGCTGGACATCGCCGAACGCGGCCGCAGCCTGGGCATCATCCTGATCGGCGCCCAGCAGACGGCCAGCGAGGTGGAACGCCGGATCGTGTCCAACAGCAGCATCCGGGTGGTCGGCCGGCTCGACGCCGCCGAGGCCGGCCGGCCCGAGTACGGCTTCCTGCCGCCCAGCCAACGGACCCGGGCCACGCTGGCCCGGCCGGGCACCATGTTCGTCTCGCAGCCGGAGATCCCGGTGCCGCTGGCCGTCGAGTTCCCGTTCCCGGCCTGGGCCACCCGCCAGTCCGAGTGCGGCACCCCGCCGCCGGCCCCGGCCACCCGGCCGACCGCGCCGGCCTTCCGCCGGCTGCCGCACGACGATCCCCCGCCGTTCTGAGGACGCCGACGTGAGATTCCTGCACACCGCCGACTGGCACATCGGCAAGACGCTCAAGGGCCGGGACCGGCTCGACGAGCAGTACGCCGTGGTCGGCCAGATCATCGAGCACGCCCGCGCGCAGCAGGTGGATGCGGTGCTGATCGCCGGCGACCTGTACGACTCGGCCGCGCCGACCGCCAAGGCCCAGCAGCTGGTGGTGCGGGCCCTGCTGGCCCTGCGCGACACCGGGGCCAAGGTCATCGCCATCGCCGGGAACCACGACAACGCGGCGACGTTCGACGCGTACGGGCCGCTGCTCGACGCCGTCGACATCACCCTGGTCGGACGGGTCCGGCCGGCCGAGGAGGGTGGCGTGGTCAGCTTCGACGCCCGGTCGACCGGCGAGCGGGTGAACGTGGCGGTGCTGCCGTTCCTGTCCCAGCGGTACGCGGTCAAGGCCGCCCAGCTGGTCGCGTCCACCCCGGCCGAGCTGTCCCGCGACTACGACGCCATGGTCCGCGAGGTCATCGACGCACTGGCGGCGTCCTTCACCCCGGACGCGGTCAACGTGATGATGGCCCACCTGACCGTCGTCGGCGGGTCGTTCGGCGGCGGGGAACGGCAGGCGCAGTCGATCTTCGAGTACCACGTGCCGGCCGCCGCGTTCCCGGCCGACGCGCACTACGTCGCCCTCGGGCACCTGCACCGGCGGCAGACGCTGCCGGCCCCCGCCCCGGTGGTCTACAGCGGGTCGCCGTTCGCCGTCGACTTCGGTGAGCAGGACAACACCTCGGTGGTCTGCCTGGTCGAGGCGTCGCCGACGACGCCGGCCCGGATCACCGACCTGCCGATCACCGCCGGCCGCCGGCTGCGCACGGTGCACGGCACGGTCGAGCAGGTCGTCGCCCGGGCCGACGAGCTCGCCGACGACTACCTGCGGGTGTACGTGCAGGAGCCGGCCCGGGCCGGGCTGCGCGAGGAGGTCACGGACGCGCTGCCGGGTGCGCTCGAGGTGCGCATCGACCCCGAGTTCGCCGTCGCGACCGCCGACCGGCATCCGGCCACGGACCGTCGGGACCGCTCCCCCGCCGAGCTGTTCGCCGACTTCTGCGCCGCCCGCGGCGTCGCCGACGAGCGGGTGCAGGCCCTGTTCGGGCAGCTCCACGACGAGATCACCGGCGCCGGGCGGGAGTGAGCCATGCGACCGGTTCGATTGCAGCTCAACGGCTTCGCCGCGTTCCGTGACGAGGCGGTCATCGACTTCGCCGATGCCGACTTCTTCGTGCTGGTCGGTGCGACCGGATCGGGCAAGTCCACCGTCATCGACGCCCTGACGTTCGCCTTGTACGGCACCGTGCCGCGGTGGAACCACCGCAGCATGGTGATGTACGGGCTTGCACCGACCGCCAACCAGGGCAAGGTCGCGCTGGTCTTCGACGTCGCCGGCCGGCGATACGTCGTCGCCCGGGAACTGCGGCGCACCAAGGCCGGCGTGCACGTGCGCAACGCCCGGCTGGACCGGCTGATCGATCCGACCGCCGGCGGTGGCATCGAGGACGAGGTCGAGTCGGTCGCCGCGGACAGCGGCGTGACCCCGGCGATCGAGAAGCTGCTCGGCCTGCCGTACGAGCACTTCTGCCAGTGCGTCGTGCTGCCGCAGGGTGAGTTCGCCGACTTCCTGCGGGCCAAGCCGGCCGAGCGCCGGACGATCCTGCTGCGGCTGCTCGGTGCGGGCCTCTACGCCGACATCGGCCAGCGGGCCAACGCCCGGGCCGGGCAGGCCGGCGCGCGGGTCGACCTGCTGGCCCAGCAGCTGACCGAGCTCGCCGACGCCACCGACGAGGCCGACGCCCGGGCCCGGCGGCGCGAGAACGAGCTGACCGCGCTGACCGCGACGGTGCAGGCGGAGCTGCCGCGGCTGAGGGCGGCCGCCACGGCGCTGGCCGAGGCGGACGCGGCCCGATCCCAGGTGGAGGCCGAGCGCGACG
>NZ_JBMDXT010000538.1:0-2280 GCF_048594475.1 Nakamurella sp.
AAGTCGGACAAGCTCGTCGGCCTGAAGGAAAACGTGATCATCGGCAAGCTGATCCCGGCCGGCACCGGCATCGCCCGGTACCGGGACATCCAGGTGCAGCCGACCGAGGAGGCCCGTGCGGCCGCCTACACGCTGCCGTCGTTCGACGACACCTACTACGGGGCCGACACCTTCGGGGTCGCCACCGGAGCCTCGGTGCCGCTGGACGATTTCGACCTGGGTCGCGACTACCGCTGACGCGTCCGGCCGCGTCGTCCGGCGCGGCCACCCGCGGCCCGGCTGCCCCACGGTGACGCCGGGCCTTCGGCGTCTGCGGAGGCGATCGCCTCGGTCGCGCCGTCTCGGTCGCGCCGTCTCGCCACATCCGGAGGGTCTGGATCGTTCCCGAACCGGCAGATGAGGTGAGCCGATGGGCGGGGCGGGACGGGTGGGCGGGACGGGCGGGCCGACGGGATAGCCTGGGCGGGTGATCGGACCGCGCGGACGGAGCCTGCCCTGGCAGGCGGCGCGCACGGTCCCGATGGCGGTCATCACCGTCGGCCTGAGCGTCGCCGCGCACGTCGCCGCCGGGGGCCTGCCGCCGGCCATCGGCCCGCTGGCCCTGCTGACCGCGCTGTCCGCGGTGGTCTCGCTGCCGATCCTGTTGCGGTGGCGATCGCCCGCCGCCGTCGTCCCCCTGCTGACGGCCGCGCAGGGCGCCCTGCACCCGGCCTTCGGGCTGCTCACCGACGGCGCCGGGCACGCCGGGCATGCCATGCCCGGCGCCGGCTCCTGGTCGTCGACGATGGTGCTGGCCCACCTGGCCGCCGGTCTGGTCGCCGCCACGTTGGTGGTGCTCGTCGACCACTTGCTCGCCGCGGCCTTCCTGGGCCGGTGGCAGCGCCCGGTGCTGTCCACCCCGATGCCGGATCGCCGGGCGCTCGGCCCGCAGCCGATCCGGACCCGCCCGGTCTGGGCGGCGGTGGCCGCCGCCCTGGTCCACGCCGCCCCGCGGCGCGGTCCGCCGGCGACGACCGTGGTCTGACGCGCCGCACCCGGTCCATCCACCGGGTGGTGCCGATGACCCCGCCTCCTGTTCGGGTCGCCGCCCGCTCCGCACCGTTCGACCGGGCCCCGCCCTGGATCGCGGTGTCCTGGATCGCGGTGCCCTGGATCGCAGCCCCTCGAACGTGGCGCCCTGGAACGCAGCCTCTCGGAACGCGGTCCGGCCACCCGGTGTCCGGCCACGCGGTGCCCGGTGGCGCGTGGCCGCCCCCGGCAGCCGCGGCAGCCGTCCGCCCCGCCGCGCCGTCGAGCCGGCCGGTGATGCCGTGCGCGCGGCCGGGTGCCGCCGTCCCGACCCGAACAGTCGCCCCGTCCTGGGCTCGATCGCCGGCCCGTGCCGGCGGTCGCCCGTCGCCGACCTCCCGAAATGAGATTGACCGATGACCGAATTCCGGCGCGCCCCGCGCGCCCCCTGGATGCTCGCGGCCGCGTGTGCCGGCGGCCTGCTGCTGGCCGGCTGCGGTTCCGGCACCACCTCGACCGCGGGCGCCACCCCGACCTCCGGCGCGGCGACCCCGTCCGCCTCGTCGTCCGCAGGGTCGTCCGCAGGGTCGTCCGCCACCGGCGAGGTGACCATCACCGACACCTGGGTCCGGGCCACCGAGGGCACCTCGGACCCGACGATGACCGCGGCCTTCGGGGTGCTCACCAACCACACCGATCAGCAGCGGACCGTGGTGTCGGCGACCAACAGCGCCAGCGACCACACCGAGCTGCACGAGATGGCGATGGACAACGGCGCCATGGTGATGCGACCGGTGGCCGGTGGCATCACCGTCCCGGCCGACGGCACCACGACCCTGGGTCCCGGCGGCCTGCACGTGATGGTGATGAACCTGACCTCGCCGATCAAGCCGGGCGACGAGGTGTCGGTGGTGCTGACGCTCGACGACGGCAGCACCGTGCCGTTCACCGCGGTGGCCAAGGAGTTCGCCGGAGCCCAGGAGTCGTACTCACCGTCGACCGGCGCCGGCATGGGCGGGATGGACATGGGCACCAGCGCGGCCCCGGGGTCGGACATGGGAGCGATGACCTCCGGCCATGGCTGAATCACCAGTCGACCGGTCGGCTGACGGTGGGCCGGCGGCATCGCCGCCGGTGTACAGCCGGCGCCGGTTGCTGGCGACGTCCGCGGTGGCCGCGCTGTACGGCGCGGCCGCCGCGGCGGTCGGCGGCGGGGTCGCCGTCGCCCGGACCCGGGACGACCTCGTCGGCGGTGCCGCGGCCGCCGGGCCG
>NZ_JBMDXT010000539.1:0-13541 GCF_048594475.1 Nakamurella sp.
CCTTCGGCTACCTCGTCGCGTACGACCTGCTCCACCGGCCGCGCCGGGTTGGCCGGGCCGAGTGGGCGGCGCGGTACGCCACCCGCTACGGGCTGGAGCCGGCCCGACTGTGACCCAGACACACGACAGCCCCCGACCAGCACGGTCGGGGGCTGGTCTGCGTCGAGGGGTTACTGGGCGGCGCGCCGGACGCGGCCGAACCGGTCCCAGATGCGGCGGCCGATCCGCTTACGGCGCCCGGACCCGCGACACCACCAGCAGTCCCGGAATGCCTTCCTGTCGGCGCGGTGATGCTTGCCTGTGCCCTTGCAGCACCAGCACGGGGCGAAGGGCCGCCAGCGCCACTCGGCCACCTTCACGGCGGCCAGGACGGTGACGGCGAGTGCCAGCCACAGCCACCAGGGAAGCCCTCCCGGTGGCGGGTCGGTGGTGGGCGTCGAGTGGGTCACGGATACCTCCAGGGCCGGTTTCGGGGTCTCAGCGGCAAGGGTCCGCTATCCGCTATTCCGCAGGTCAGAGTGGGTTTCAGGTGCTAGCGGGTGCGCTATCGATAGCGCGCCGTGGCGCTATCAGTCGGCGATCTCGCGGGGCTTCACGCCGGCGTCGATGGCGGCCTGGAGGGCGTCCAGTTCCACCCCGCGGCGGGTGAACCCCTTTTCCTTGCCGTCCGGGTGGGGGCTGCCCGTCCACATCCCGTCGAGCTTGCGGTGGACGCTGACCGTGCGCAGCTTGCACGCCTTCAGCGCTGCACCGAGGGTCGTGACCGTCCAGTCCCCGTATATCTCGGGCCGCAGCCGGGCCAGCCGGTCCACGATCAGCTCCGACCACAGGGCGTCCTGTCCGCTCGGCCATACCGCCCTGATGTCGGCCAACAGGTTGTACGCGGGCACCCGGGGGGCGCGCTCCTGCACTTCGGTCAGGGTGCCGGCCTCCTGCCGGTGCCGGATCGCGTGCTCGACGATCCGCTTCGCGCCCGGCCCGTCGACGTAGTAGCTGCGGGCGCTGACCGGCTTACCGAGCCCGACGAGCCACCCCCACCCGTAGTCCTCGTCGCCGAACATGGTGGCCCGGATGCCCTGCTTGTACATGCTGGTGCCCAGGATCATGTCGTTCTCGACCTGACCGGTGACCCGCAGGCACCAGCGGACCCCAGCGTTGGCGGATACCCCCTTGGGCAGGGACTCCCGGTCGGGCCGCTGAGTGGCCAGCAGCAGGATGATGCCCAGGGCCCGGCCGAGCTTGATGACCTTCTCGGCCAGGTCGCCGGCTTCCTTGCCGAACTCGCCGTGGCTGAACAGTTCCTGGCACTCGTCGATGAACGCCACCACCGGGTGTAGTTGCAGGTCAGGGATGTTGGCCAGCTCGCGGGTGACCTTGTTCTCCGGGGCCTTCCCCGCCTTCGCCATCCGCTTGATGACCGCGCCGCGGCGCACGCACTCCTGCCGCAGCCACCGCAGCATGTCCAGGGCCGCCTCGACGGTGTCGTCGTCGGCGCCGGAACCAAACCGGGTGCAGATGGGCTCCAGCATGTCCAGGTCGCCGGTGCCCTTGAGTTCGTAGCCGACCAGTTCGGCAGTCGGGTCCAGAGCGGCCACGAGCAGCGGCAGGCGCAGCGAGAACGTTTTGCCTGCGCCGGGCATCGCCCCTATGAGCCAGTTGCGGTACATCAGCGATCCGTTGACGGGCCGCAGCCGGGGATCGGTGGCGAACGGGAACGGCTTGAAGATGTCCGCCCGGGCGCCCTTGAGCAGCGGCCAGGCGGGCTGACGCATCGCCGACGCGGGCTGGTAGCCCTGCCAGATGGCCAGCCGGCCCGGGTGCGCCTTCGGCATGGGTTCCGGCCACACCTGGTCTACGGGCACCCGCAGGCCGGAGGCGAGGCGGGACCGACGTTCGATGACCTCGACGGCGTCCACGCCGGGCGGCAGGTCGACGATGGCGAGCTGGCCGGGCCCGTCGCGGTGGATCTCCTGCGGGAACGTGATCTGCTCGGGTTCGCGCAGGCCAGCGATGCCGCAGGACAGGATCGCGGAGCGGACCAGCTCGGCGGTGAGGCGGCGGAACTGCGGCTTGACGACAGCCGGGCTGACGATGGGCCGGTCGGCGGGCCGGCCGTACCGGGCGAGCAGCGGCACGACAGCGGCACCGACTGCGGCGGCCACCCAGGCCGGCTGCATGGCCAGGACGACGCCGCCGGTGAGTAGCCCGACAACCTCGGCGGTGAGGACCAGGCCGCGGTAGAGGCGGATCGCGCGGGCCTCCCGGGTGAGCCTGCTCCAGGCGTCCGGGTCGTCGCGGGTCGCGGCGGCCTGCCGGAGGGGTTCCTGCTCAGCAACCCACCACCACCGCAGTTGCCGGTTGACCAGCCGCAGTGCCCCCCACGCGGCCCAGAGCAGTGCCAGGGGCAGGTACCTGAGGGGGGCGCGCACGGCGTGGTAGGCGGCGCGGTGGGCAACCTCGGCGGTCGTCTGTTTGACGGTGGGGGTGAGGTTGCCGCCGCGCAGGCTGGCCGGGATGACCGGTCGCCGGTCGGTGGCCTGTCCGATGACGGCGGCGAAGACGGGTTCCCGCTCGGGCTGGTCTACGGGCGGCCCGGCCGGTTCGGGGGTGATGTCGACGGTCTCGTGGTCGTCGTCGGCCGGCGGGCGCTGGCCGGGGATCTGCGGCTCGTCGGCCACGGCTACTCCTTGCTGGTCGAGGGGCCCGGCCGGTGCTGGCCGGGCCCCGGGGCGGGTCAGTCCTGCGGGTTGGTGGCGGCGATGCGGTCCAGTTCGGCCGCGAGTTGCGGCAGGCCGGCGACCCGGATCTGGTCGCGGACCTCGCGGTGCCGCTGCGGGTCGCCCTTCGCGGCGATCAGGTCGCGCTCCAGGTCTCGGATGTCGGTGGGCTTGGGCATGGTCACTTCCCCTTCTTCTTGTCCCTCTTCTTGTCGCTGCCGATGGCGGTCGCACCCGAGCCGATCGCCGACTGGCCGGTGACCTTGATCGAGCCGGTGCGGATGCCGCCACTGCTGGTGGTGCTGGGGTCATAGTTCGTGTGGCCGTTCTTGCAGACACCGAGGGCGCCGGTGTCGTCGACGGACATCGACTTCCAGGTGCCGGTGCCGCAGGTGGAGCAGGAGCTGATAGACACGGTGGTCACTTCTTCCTGCGGTCGGCGTTCATCCGGTCGAGGGTGGCGTCGATGTCGCGGCGGGCCTGGTCGGCCGGGTACTGGCCGGTCTTGCGCCGCTCGTCGATCAGGCGGATGGTCTCCTTGCGGACGTCGTTCTGGGTCGCCATGTCGGTCCTCTCGGGTGGTGCCGTCCAGGCGGTCTGGCCGGTCCCGCGTGCCACCGGGTGATGAGCCGGTGGCCACGGCAGACGGTCAGACCGCGACGATCAGGGCGGCGACGAACAGCCAGCCGACGTGCCAGGACTGGTCGAGGGCGTACAGCCCACCCCCGCGCTCCAGCCAGGCCGGGTCCTTGCCGAGCAGGTCGGCCAGCCGGCGCAGGGGGGTCCGCCGGTCGGCGACGTAGTGGGACACCGCGCTGACCGCCAGGCCGGCGGCGACGGCCAGCAGGTTCGGCCGCCACCCGGTCGCCGCGGCAACCAGGGTCAGGGCGACAGCGGCGGTCAGGGTGTAGCTGGCCACGTGCGCGGCGCAGGCGATCCGACCGGCCCAGCCGGGCAGCCCCTTGCGGTCCGCCTGGCGCTGGGTCTGCACCCAGTGGTCGGCGACTTGGTGCGCGGCGTACAGGGCAGCGAACGCTGCGGCGAAGTCGGCGGGGTCGACGGGGCCGGTCATCGGGGCACCTCGCTGTGGTTGTGGCCGTTGACGGCGGCCGGCTTCGGCCAGGCGCGCTGGATGGTGCGGGTGGACACGCCGAACTTCTTCGCCAGCGCGTCCGGCTTGACGGTCGGGTTCTTCGCGACGGCGGCGGCGACACGATCGGCGGTGCTCTGTCGCGCGCTGGACGCCTTCGACCGCGACACCCGACGCGTCACCGTGTCGCGGTCGGCGTCGTCTGCCGCCGGCTTCGACGGCGACACCTGACGGCGGGTCGTGTCGCGGTCGCTGTCGGCCTGGCTGTGCGACATCCGGCGCGTAACCCTGTCGCGGAGGTGTCGCGACCGGACGGTCGTCGGCGGGTGCCAGCGGCGGCCCGGTCGTGTCGCTGCCGGTGTCGCGGGCTCGGCGACAACGACGGTCACCTCCGGGGGGCGCGGTGCCGCGATCCGGCGTGGCCGTGGGGCGACGGCGGGACGCCACCGGGGGCGTGGCGCGGCCGGCGGCGGGGTCGGCTCGGGCAGGTCCGCCAGGTGCCGAGTGACGGCCTGCTCGACCAGCTCGGGCACGGTCGGTGCGGTCGCGTCGACCAGCGCGGTCAGGTCGTCAGCCCGGTCGGCGACCAGCGGGGGGCGGTCACCCCCGGTGGTGGCCGGAGGTGGCGTGAGGTCCAGGTCCGCGAGCCGGGGCGCACCCGCCCACGGCTGGGCCGCGCTCACGTACGACACGAACAGGCCGATCAGCCACGCCGTGCCCGCCGCACCGACCGGACCCACCGAGTGCGCCGCTGCGCCCCCCAACGCGGCCAGGCCGGTCCCGACCCACCCGCCGGCCAGGTTCAGGCCGATCGACGTGAGCAGGGCCGCCCACTCCGCGGCGGTGGCCCGCCGGTCCGTGTCACCACCGGAGGCGCGCAGCACCGCCCGGCCGACAATGATCGCGGCGACCACGGTGATCAGCGCCGGCTCCACCGCCCACGCCGCCCACCACCCCGCCGACCCGCCGTCGAGGCCGAGGAGCTTGTCGACACCGGCCTGCACGCCGGCCGTCGACCACGCGCCGAACGCCAGCAGCACCGGCAGCCCCACCCACAGGGTGGCGGTGCGGACGCGGGCGATGCGCAGGGCACGCATCTCCGCCGACCGGTCGATGTCGGTGCGGATCCGGGCGCGGGCCCCGGAGCGGGCGGCTCGCCGGTACAGCTCGGCGAGCGCGGCGGCCTCTTCTTGGTCGCGGTCGCGTTCCCGGCGGGCCCGGGTGCGGCTGGTGGTCAGCTCGGCGACCTCGGCCAGGGCGTCGCGGTGCTCGGCGTCGAGGCGGCGGCGCTCCCGCAGGTCGTCGCGTCGCACGGTGATGACGGCCCGCTCCTCGGCGAGCTGCTCCCGCAGCTGCTGCGCGGTGAGCTTCGGCGGCGCGGTCACCGCTTGCCGCCCTTCTTCGGCTGCGTCGGCTGGCCACCGAACGGGCGGTGCTCGCTGACGCCGTGGGTGCGGCCGGCCTTCGCCGAGCGGGTGAACCCGCCAGAGGACTTGAACAGGTCCGGGCTCTTCGACCAGCGCTCGCGGCTGCGCTTCGGCTCGTGGGCGGTCATCGGGCGGTCAGCTCCTTCGGCGCGGTGTGGGCGATGGCCGGACGCGGGGCCGGCGCGGGCGCGGCCTGCTCCCGCCGGTGCTGGGCGGTGGCGATGGCGAAGCCGGACCCGGCGGCGGCGACCGTCGGGATGGCCAGACCGGCCAGGACCAAACGGACGTCGGTCGGGCCGGGGGCCAGGGCGATGGCGGTCTGCCACACGCCGATGAACAGCCCGGCGCCGGCGGTGTGGGTGACGGCGAGACGCAACAACATCAGGACTCCAGGGAGATCGAGACGCACATGCCGGCCGCCCCGAGGTCGGGGCAGGGGTGCGTCGTGTGGTTGGTGTAGGCAGCCAGGCCGGCCAGCAGCGCACAGACGGCGACGGTGCGGCAGACCCAGCGGTCGATACGGGCACGCACAGGGGTGCTCCTCACAGGAGAGGTGGGCAGGCTGAGGGGGCCCGGCGGCGACTTCCCTGCGTCACCGGGCGAGGTGGGTCAGCGCTTGCGCTTGGTGGCGTCGCGGCGGCCGATGCCAGCGAGCGTCGCGTCCCGGGTCTGCGTCGCCGACGGGTAGGTGGCGCGCGGGTCGTTGACCGGCCGGGCCTGCCCGTAGGCGGCGGTACCGATCGCCGGGTCGTACTCGGGGGGCTGCGCGGACGCGCCCTTGCGGTGGAAGATGTTCACGGTCGGACCTCCGATGTCCGATCAAGGCCCCTGGTTGGTGTTCGCAGCACCGGCCAGGGGCCGCCTGGTTGGCGGCTACTTGCCGCCCTTGCCGTTGATCGCCTTGCCGGTCTTGACCTGGCCGCCGAACACGGTCCGGCTGGTGCCGGTGGCCTTGCCGCCGGTGATGACGCACTGGTCGCTCTTGCCGCCCCAGCCCTTGTCGGGGTCCTTGCTGAACAGGCCCATCGGGTGCTCCCTCGGTAGCGGTGCGTGCTGACCCGTCCGACTGTAGTGGGTACCTTGCGACATCGTCAAGGTACCCACTACAGTCGTGTTTGCAAGGGCACCCCTTACGATCACGAGGTGGAGAATCCGTTGGCTGACATCGACAACATCGAGCGCATCGACGACCCGGCCGAACGGGCAAGACGGGCAGGTCAGCGGCTCGGCGAGATCCCCGCATGGCAGGCGCGGCTACGGAAGATCCGCCAGGAGGCCGTGGTGGAGATGAAGGGTCGGGGCATGAGCTACGCCGACATCGGCAAGGAACTCGACCTGCACCGCAACCGCATCCAGCAGATCCTGGAGGGCCGCCCCGGTGGCGGCAAGGGCGGCAAGGCCGCGCCCGAGGTTGCCGAGTGAGCGCCGCGCCCGTTGACGTCCCTACCTGCCTGTACCGGCTGTTCGATCGCGCAGGCAACCTGCTCTACATCGGCATCACCGTCAACCCGCCCTCCCGCTTCGGTCAGCACGCCGACGAGAAGCCGTGGTGGCCGGAAGTCGACCCTGAGCGCATCGCGCTGACCTGGTTCGACACCCGTGCCGAGGCTGAGAAGCTGGAGCTTCTGGCGGTGCGCGACGAGCGCCCGCTCCACAACGTGGTTACCGCCGACGCCGCCGGGCGGCCTCGTTTCATCAGGGACCCGAATCGCCCGTGGGGGCGACCGCCTGCCGCGCTCACCCCTCATCAGGCGCAGTTGCTCCAGGCTGCCGCAGATGCTGGCGCTGCGGCGAGCGCAGCAGACCAAGCGCTATGGCGGGCGGTGGAAACGGCCAGGAGCGGCGGGGTCCCCGACGTCCTGCTCTGCGATCGGGCGGGCGTCAGCCGGGCCACCTTGAACCGCAGGCTCGGGCCGCGATCGAGCAAGGTCGCCTGACTCCGGGTACGACGAAGCGCCCCCACCGCCGCAAGGCGGTGGGGGCGCTGTCATGTTGGCTCGAAACCGATGTAGTGGGAGGGTTGTCATGTTGCCCAGGTACCCACTACAGTATGAGTATCAGCAGGCAGCGACAAGGGGGTCCAACGTGAAGGTCACCATCCAGGCCACCAGCACCGACGCCGACGTCCGGGACATCCGCACCGCCCGCCGCCTCGCCGAGCAGCTCAAGGGCATGCTCCCGGGCGGGCTGGGCTACCGGGTCACCGTCCGGCGGTACGGGCAGGTGGTCGCCCGCTTCGGCTACGACCCCATCAGCTGACCGGGCCGGGGGCCGGCCACCCGGCCCCCACCACCCCCTCGCCGCCGGAAGGAGCCCCACCATGCCGACCACCGCCACCCGACTCGCCGCCGCCGACATCACCGCCGCCGCCATCGCCCGCTACGGCCACGAGGACGGTGCCACCGCCGACATCCTCGCCGGCATCCCCGTCATCCTCATCAGCGCCACCACCGGCGGCTACGGCACGGGCCGGGCGATTCAGATCCTCATCGGCCCCGCGATCCGCCTCACCGACGGCACCCACCTGTACGCGGTCGACCCCGACGAGACCATCGGCTACTACCTGACCGGCCGGCGGGCAGACGGCGACACCTGGCAGGCCGCCACCCGCCGCGCCACCCGGCGCATGCTGGCCGACAACGAGCTACCCGTCGACATGGTCCGGGCCGGCCGCCACTGACCCGGCCCCACCGTCAGATCCCCGACGATCACCCGCCACCATGGACGGCCGCCGGTACGGTGCCCGGCATGACCCCCCGCCACCTCACCGCGCTCACCGCGGCCGTGCTCCTGCTGGCCGGCTGCGGCGGCGACCCCAAGCCGACCGCCGCACCCACGCCCAGCTCCGCCCCCACCAGCCGGGCCCCGCTGCCCCTGCTCGTACGCGGCACCTTCACCCTGGAACTGCCCAACTTCATCTGGTCCGAGGCGACCAATGTCTGCGCCGGGACCGGCGGCCACGACGACCTCGCTGGCGGGACCAAGGTGGTGGTCACCGACAACACCGGCACCATCGTCGGCGTCGGCGCGCTCGACCCGGGGCAGCCGCAGACCGACCCGGAGGACCGGAGCCGCGCCGATTCCTGCCTGTTCCAGTTCACGATCAAGGATGTGCCGTCGGGGAAGGGCTTCTACTCGATCGAGGTGTCGAACCGGGGCAAGGTCCAGTTCAAGGAGACCGACCTCGCCAAGGACTTCGTGCAGCTCGGCCTCACCTGACCGCAGACACGAAGCGGCCCCGTCCCCCTCGTGGGGGCGGGGCCGCTGACGTTTGGTCGGCACCACCCGGGACGTCACCGGGAGCGCCGCGCCGATGATCTTACCGGTCAGCCGGCACCAGGCTCGGGGAGTCCGGCTCGCCGGACAGCTTCGCGCTCACCAGCGAGGTGAGCACCGACAGCACGACCGCGCCGGACGCGATCCCGCCCGCCGCCGGCCAGTCGGTCTGCCAGGCGTTGAAGACGGCGTCGCCGCCGAAGTAGATGAGCAGGGCCTGGGCGGCGCTCTTCACCGCGCGCTCGCCAGTGGCCTTCCAGAACTTGCCCTCGAACATGCGTACCTCCTGAGTGGTTACGGCTGGGGCCGCTGTGACGGCGGCACCGGGTCCGGCGGAATCGGCTCCACGCCAGCAAGGCGCAGCTGGTAGGCGTAGCCGCCGGAGATGTTGCGCCAGAAGTCCCGGTCGGTCTCCGCGCGGCTGGCCCGGTCGTCGGCCTTGTCCCGGGCCCTGGCAAGGTCCTGAACCGACTCTCGCTCGTGCGCGCGAGCACCCTGCCGCAGACTTCCCACGCCCGAGAAGATCGACTGGATGAAGGCGATGCCGCCACCGCCCAGCACGACGCCGATGACTGCGGTCACGACCTCAGATGACACAGGGCGCTCCTATCCAGGGCTGCGTGCCTGACGGGTGGCCTCCCGGCGGATCGCCGACACGTCCCGCCACCGGCCGATCAGCAGCAGAGCGAACGCGCCCAGTGCCAGGCTGGCCACGATGCCGGCCGGTGACAGTACGGCGGCGAGGACCACTGCGTACACCGTGAAAGCGGCCCAGAGCAGGGGCAGCCCGAGGTGTTCGCCGATCCATCGGTCGCTGGCCGCGCCGTAGGTGGATAGCAGGCCGCCGCCGACGAGGAACGCGGCCCAGAGGTACACCAGCGGACCGGTGGCCTGTTCGACGCTGGGTGTCGGCACGATGGCAGCCCCGACGCCGGCGGCCGCCATCATGGCGTAGCCGGCGACCCGGGACCACCGCCGCGGCTGAGCCGGCACCGTCACCCGGCCTGGGTAGGGCCGGCCATCCGCCGGCTCAGCTCGTCGACGACCTGCGCGGCGACGGTCGGCGGGATCGCCGCCGCGATCCGGGCCGGGTCGAGCTGCGCGAGGATCGCCGGGGCCAGGTCGGCGACACCGGCACGTGCCGCCGCCGTGATCTGCTCCAGCTCGGCCGGGGACACCCCGGCAGCTTCGGCGATCCGCGTGAGCGTGCCGCCGACCCATGCCGACGACCCGGTCGGGCCCTTCACTAGCACGTACGCCAGGTCCTTGATGAGCTGGACGACGTGCCGCTTGTCGATGCCTTGAGCCGGGCTGAGCAGGGCGTCGCGCACCTCCTTGAGTAGGGCGCGGTCGTTGGGCTCGAACATGTCGTCCTCCACCGTCGGGGCCAGTAGGCCGATGCTGGTCAGGTAGCGCCGGAACAGCGGGGTCTGGTCCCGTCCGGCCTTGATCGCGTCGCGGAAGAAGCTGAGGTGCGTGTGCCACAGGTGCGAGTCGTCGCCGGAAGTGCGCCGGCCGAGACGGTCCCAGCGCCGGACGACCTTGCCGTCCGGGCTGTAGATGATCTCCCGTAGGTCGCGGGTGTCCGGCGTGTTCGCCCGGCACTGGGCGACGCACCAGGTGGAGAACGTCTGGAGATTGTGGGTGGCACCCCCGACCCGGACGCTGAACGTGCCCACGTCCAGCCCGGAGGCGTAGAGGGTGAGGCCGCCCGAGTCCCGGGGCGACTCCACAACGGAGTAGTCGTTGGACACGACCCGGTCGGAGCCGCAGTGGTAGCCGCCCCGGTGGGCCGGATCACCGACGATCCCCACCGCAGCGGGATCGAGCCCCTTGAGGGTGTCGAGCAGCAGCCGGCGGACGGCCAGCAGGTTGGACGGTGCGGTGGTCATCGGCGGGCTCAGGCGTCCGGGGTGACAGCGGCGCTGTGCTCGGTGATCAGCGTCCCCCGCACCTGGTAGAAGTCCGGCGACCGCTCCAGGGCGTTGATGAAGTCCTGGTAGAAGTCGCGAATCTGAGCGTCGCTGATCGTCATCCCCGCCGGGTTCGGCAGCGGCAGGTCGAACGACACCATGGCGTCGGTGCCGGTCTGGTAGGCCGACACGGCCATCCGGATCGGCGCGGGGGTGGTGCTGTCGGAGATCGGCACGGCGGGCCCCTTCAGTACGGGAGAACGAGCACGGACAGATTCGTGTGGATGTTGTCCAGGCGGATGTCGCCGCTGCTCCCGGTCGGGAACACCCGCTGCGCCTGGAGCTTGAAGATGTGGTTGCCGGCGCCGGACACCGTGCCGGACACCTGCTGGCTCTGCCCGCCGCGTGGGGAGCCCGTGGCTGCCGTCACGTTGGCCGGGTTCCAGATGCACTGCGGCGTCTGGGCGACGTTGTCGACGAGGAGCTGGCTGACCGCGGAGATGTTGCCGGCAGTCATCAGCTGGCCGGCCATCGTCCACCGGGCCAGGAACACGGCGCTGGCGGTCGGCACGTTGATGGTGACGGTGGCACCGGCGAGGTCGGCCATGGTCGCGGTCAGGGTGTAGAGCGACGACAGCGCCCCGTCTCCACGCAGTGGGGTGCGGTTGACGAGGATGGCGTTGACGTCGGCGGCCAGTTCCTGGAGGTGCTCCCACAGGCGGGTGTGTGCGGTCGACGCCGGGTAGGTAATGCCCAGGCTGGTGTCGGGCATGTCATCTCCTCCACGAGATGGTCAGGGTGAACGCAGGCGACCACGAGCTGCGGCCGGCGAACCGGACGTATGGGGAGCCGGAGCTGTCGTAGAAGGCGATGCCTCCGGCGGTGCCGTCGACCATCGCCTGCGCCCACGCGGTCGGCACGGCGAAGCTGCTGGTGCTGGCCCCCACCGCGAGGGACGGCCCGGCGGTGCTGGACGTCAGTGTGGGTGCGCCGCCCGGTCGGGTGGCCTGGGTGACCAGCCGCATGGTGGTGGACTGCGGGGCGTACGTTCCGGCGGACAGCCGCTTGACCCGGATCGACGCTGCGGTCACCGTCGCCCCCGCCAGCGAGCGCGGCTTGGAGCCGTAGAAGACGGCCCCGGTATGGTTGCCCCACCCGCCGTACTGGCCCTGGTAGACGTCCGTGTTATCGGTCCGCCACCCCGACGACCGGTACGACCGGGTCTCCACCGGCGACACCACCAGGCTGCCCGTGGTGGTCGGCGGTTTCGGGTCCGGCGGGATCACGTTGTCGGGGATGTCTGGCGGCGGCGGAGCGGCGGCGTACAGGCGGCCGATGACGAACCAGAACGCGCCAACCCGCGTGACGAGCAGGACGTCCCCTGCCGCGACCGCTTGGTCGCGGGTCACCTCCATCGTGACGACCGTGCCGTTGACCGATGCGGTGACGGTGCTGCCGCTCTTCGCGGCGGTGGCGGTGGCGACGAGGCTGCTCACGCGACGCTCCTCACCGTGAGGGTCTGCGCCCCACCGTCTGGCGTGTAGGGCAGGCGTAGCTGCTCCACGACGCAGACCAGCCCGGCGTAGTCGGCGGTGGTGACGGTGACGACATCACCGGCCTGGAGGCCGGGGTGCGGCACCATCGTCACCGTCAGCTCGACCGCGGTGGACCGCCGGCGGCGGGCGAGGATGGTCTGCGCGGCGGTGCGGCACTGCGCGGCGGTCGTCAGCAGCGGGCTGCTGAAGAAGTACGGCACGGGCAGGGGGTTGAACGGTCCGCCGAACGCGGTCGGGCCGAGCAGGTCGTAGGCGACACCCTGCACCTGCGTCCCGTCCGACGCGGTACCCCGGGCCACCACGACGTTCGCGGCACCCTCGCGGGTGCTGGACCCGCTGGCCTCGATGACCGTGCCGCCGAGCCCATCGGTCAGGGCGAGCACCGGGGTTCCGACCGTGTCGGCGGGGACCGCGGTCAGGTAGCCGTCCTCGGTGACCCAGGCATCCGCGCCCCACGCGTCGAGCAGCTCCATCACCGCGCCGAGCCGGTCCTCGTCGTAGTTGATGCCGGACGGCACCGACCGGTCGGCCAGCGCCAGATCGGGTACAACGGTGACGGCCGGCTCGACGAGCCCGCGCAGCGTCGACAGCAGGGTGCCGGTCGGCTGGTACGGGGACACGAGCCGGGCCTCATCGACCAGCGACAGCAGCCCCGACGCGGTGACGGTGACGGTATCCCCCGACGGCACCGCCTCGGCGAGGACGAACCAGCCGCGCTGGATCCACTCCGTCTGCCCGCCGCCGATGTCGACACCGACCTGCACACGGAGACGCTGCCCGGACGCCGACAGCGGATGGTCGGCCGCCACCGGCGCCCACGACATGCCTCGGTCGAAGCGCGGCACGGTGAAGGTAACCCGCTCCGGCACCCGCAGTGTCCGGTCGACCTCCTCGGCACCGCCCTCGACGGGGATGTCGTCGGCGAGCAGGTCGGCCCCCCGCCACGACTCGACCCGGCACCGGTAGGTGTACGAGCGGCTGATGACGGAGTTGGCCACGTCGGACAAGGCGATCATGAGAGGTCCGCCTGAGCCAGGTCGAGCAGCGTGGCGTAGTCGGCGGCCAGGTCGGCGAGGGACAGCGGCTCGGCGGCGAACGACACCTCGTCGACGTACCAGGTGCGCGATGCCGCCGGGGTGCCGCCGTGGCGGGCCCGGACGGTAGCAGTGGCCGCACCGACCGGGGCGGTGAGCACCGCCGACTTGAACACCCACGTGGCGGCAGCGACCGTGCCGCCGCCGAAGCCGGTGGTGATGTAGACGCCAAGGCCGTTGGCCCAGTCGATGGCGGGGCCCAGGTCGGTCCAACCGAGCCCGCAGTAGACCCACATCGACACGCGGTAGTTGCGGCCGGCCACGACCGGCACCGTGGTCGTGGCGTTCGCACCGCCGGAGGCCGACGAGCCGTTGGGGGTGATGAGCAGTGACCCGACGCCCTGATGGGCCTGGAGTGTCGACCGGCCGATGGTGGCGTTGGACCCGACCCACCCGGACGCGTCGACCTCGAACAGCCCGTTGGCCACCAGGTTGGGGCCGGCGACGTCGTAGATGTCGGCGATGGCC
>NZ_JBMDXT010000054.1:0-10048 GCF_048594475.1 Nakamurella sp.
CCGCGGCGCCGCGGACCCGCCCCGTTCGGCGTCCTGCGGTCTCGGTGGTCACCCGGCTGGAATCCCCCGTCTCGGTTCTCCGTCTCCGTTCGCCGGGGCGATCGGTCCGCGGGTCGGCGGTGGGCGGGTCAGTGCGCGCCGGCGGCCACCCGGGACGCCGGCTCCGCCGCGGGTCGCCGGGACCAGCCCCGCCGGGTCCGAACCGAACCCGTCACCCGGCAGATCACCCAGATCAGGAACGAGATCGTGGTGATGTAGGGGCTGATCGGGATGCTGCCGCCGAGCGCGAGCAGGATGCCGCCGACGGTCGAGATCATCGCGAACGTGACCGAGAGCACCGGCACCCACAGCGCGGACGCGGTCACCCGCATCGCCGCCGCCGCCGGCGTGACCAGCAGCGAGAGCACCAGCAGGGCGCCGACCACCTGGATGGCCATGGCCACCGTCAGGCCGAGCATGAGCATGAAGACCGGGGACAGGCCGCGGACGGCCACCCCGCGGGCGGCGGCGATGTCCGGGTCGACCGAGGCGAACATCAGCGGCCGCCACACGACGGCCAGCGCAGTCAGGACCAGCAGGGAGATCCCGCCGAGCCACAGCAGCTGGGGGTCGTCGACAGCCACGATCTGCCCGGTCAGCAGCCCGAACTTGTTGGCCGACCGGCCCGGGTACAGGGCCAGGAACAGCACCCCGAGGCCGAGGCCGAACGGCATCAGGACGCCGATGATCGACGACCGCTCCCGGGCCTTGACGCCCAGCACGCCGATGACCACCGCGGCCAGCAGAGACCCCTTGATCGACCCGACCACCACGTTCATGCCGACCAGCAGCGCGAACGAGGCCCCGGCGAAGGACAGCTCGCTGATGCCGTGGACCGCGAAGGTCAGGTCGCGCATCATCACGAAGACGCCGATCAGGCCGCCGACCAGACCGAGGACGGCCCCGGCCAGGATCGAGTTGTGCAGCAGCGCGAGCAGCTGGCCGTAGTCGGTGAAGTTGAAGATCTTGTCCCAGACGTCGTTCACCGGCCGGTCACCGTCCCCATCCCGGATCGGTCGCGCCGTGGTCGTCGTGCGACTGATGCTCGGTGCTCTCCAGCGACGACACGACGATGATCCGGCCCTGGGCCCGGAGCACGTCCACCGGCGCCCCGTACAGCTCGGACAGGCCGGCCGAGGTGAGCACCTCGTCCGGGCGGCCGAGCCGGAACGACCCGCCGGCCAGGTAGAGCACCTGGTCCACGTAGGGCAGCACCGGGTTGATGTCGTGGGTGACGAACAGCACCGCGGTGCCCAGGCGCCGGCGCTGCTGATCGATCAGCGCGGCGATGTCCTGCTGGTGGCGCAGGTCCAGCGCGGCCAGCGGCTCGTCGCACAGCAGCAGGACCGGATCGCTGGCCAGCGCGGCCGCGACCCGGATGCGCTGCAGCTCGCCGCCGGACAGCATCGAGACCGGGGAGTCGCCGAAATCGGTGGCGCCGACCGCGGCCAGCAACTCGTCGATGCGGGCCCGGATCCGGCGCCGCCGGCCGCCGACCGCCACGGGCAGGCCCCAGCGGTGACCGTCCAGGCCCAGCCGCACCACGTCGCGGGCCTTGATCATCGTGGCCGCATCGATGGCGATCTTCTGCGGGACGTAGCCGACGTCGGTGCTGCCGCGGCCGAGCGGGCGCCCGCTGATGGCGCCCGAACCGCTGGTCAGGGCCACCTCGCCGAGGATGGTGCGCAGCAGGCTGGTCTTGCCCGACCCGTTGGAGCCCAGGACGGCGACGAACTCACCCCGGGCCATCGACAGGTCCAGGTGGTGCCACAGGGTCCGGCGACCGAAGGACAGCCCGGCGTCCTGCAACTGCAGGGCGGGCGGGCCGACCGGGGCGGCCACCCGGGCCGTCGCCGGCCGGGCGGCCACCGCCGCGGTCGCCGGCTCGGTCATCCGCCCAGCGCCTGGCTCAGCGCCTGGATGTTGGACTTCATCCACGAAAGGTAATCCTGCCCGTCCGGCAGGGTCTCGGTGACCGGAACCGTCGGGATGCCGTTGGTCTTCGCCGCCTCCAGGACCTGCTCGGTCTGCGGACCGGTGGTCTGCTCGTTGTAGGCGAGCAGCTTGACCTGCTTGTCGGCGAACAGCGCGAGCGTCTGGTTCATGACCGCCGCCGGGACGTCCGTCTCGTTCTCGATCGCCTCGCTGAACTCGGCCGGGGTGACGTTCGACAGGCCGGCCGACTCCAGCAGGTAGACCGGCACCGGCTCGGTGATGGCGACCGGCGCGCCGTCGTGCGCGGCATTGATCGCCTGGGCCTGGGTGATCAGACCGTTGACGGCCGTGTCGAAGGTGGCCGAGTTGGCCCGGTAGGTGCTCGCGTTCGCCGGGTCGATGGTCGCCAACTGGGCGGCGATCGCATCGGCGACCTTGATCGTGCCGGGCAGGTCGTACCAGACGTGCTCGTTGAGCTCACCGTCCTGCGGGGTGACGCCCGAGGCGTCGACGGCGGTCACGACCGGCGCCTGCGACCCCGCCGACGAGATCATCGTCTGCATGAAGTCGTCGTACCCGCCGCCGTTCTGGACGATCAGCTGGGCCGACGAGAGGGCCAGCTGGTTGCGGGGGGATGACTGGAAGGAATGCGGGTCGGCGCTGGGGTCGGTGATGATCGAGGTGACCTCGACGTGGTCACCGCCGATCTGCTCGACCACGTCGCCCCAGACGTTGGTCGCGGCGACGACCTTGACGGTTCCGCCGCCGGCGCCGGCCGACCCGCTGGCCGCGGCGGTGGTGCCGCCGGCCCCCGACCCACCGCCCGAACATGCCGCCAACGTCAGGGCGACGGCCCCGCCCAGCAGGGCCGTCCCCAGCCGCCGGCGTCCGTGAGAGTTGTTAACCATTCTGAGAATCACTCTCGACAGAGTAGTCCATCCGCCCGCCCGCTTCACCCACCCCACTTCACCCACCTACCCGCCGCGCCCCGACGGACCCCACCCGCGCCTCGACCCGCTCCCCTGCCCGCGCCTCGACCGGCTCCCCTGCCTCGCGCGGATCATCTACGCCGGCGCGCATGAAGTCGTCGACTCCCGCCCCACCGGTCACATTCGGGGTGATTTGATCCGCGCGGGTATCCACAACCGGTTGTCCACAGCGCCGCGCGGACGAAGTCGTTGACTTCCGTCCCACCCGTCACATTCGGGGTGGATTGATCCGCGCAGCGTTAGATGATCCGCGCGGGCCGGGCCGGGGTCGAGTCCGCGGTCAGGGCCGCGGTGAGGGACGCGGTCAGTGCTGCGCGGACGAAGTCGTCAACACCCGCCCCAGCCGTCACATTCGGGGTCAGTTGATCCGCGCCACGCTTGTTGATCCGCGCGGTCAGGCGCCGGTGGGGCGGTCGGCGCGGCGGCGGCGGGCGACCTCGGCCAGGACGACGCCGGCGGCCACGGAGGCGTTGAGCGACTCGACGGCCCGGGCCATCGGGATCGATACGGTCGCGTCACAGACGGTCCGGGTGAGCCGGGCCAGCCCACGGCCTTCCGACCCGACGACCAGCACCAGTGGCGCGGTGGCCAGTTCGAACGAATCGGTGTCGGTGGTGCCGTCGGCGTCCAGGCCGACGACCATCAGGCCCTGCGCCGCGTAGTCCTTGAGGGTGCGGACCAGGTTCGTGCACCGGGCGACCCGCAGCCGGGCCGCGGTCCCCGCCGACGTCCGCCAGGCCGACGCGGTCATCCCGGCGCTGCGCCGCTCGGGCACCAGCACGCCGTGCGCGCCGAAGGCGGCGGCGGACCGGACGATCGCGCCCAGGTTCCGCGGGTCGGTGACACCGTCGACGGCGACGACGAGGGCGGGTCGGCCGGAGTCGCGGGCCCGGGCGAGCAGGTCGTCCGGGTGCGCGTACTGGTACGGCGGGACGACCAGGGCGACCCCCTGGTGGATCGCGTTGCCGGTGAGCCGGTCCAGCTCCGGCCGCGAGACGTCCAGCTGCGGGATGCCCCGCTCGGCCGCGCCGGTGATGGCCTCGGCGACCCGCTCGTCGGCGGACAGGCCGCCCGCGACGTAGAGCGCCGTCGCCGGCACCCCCGCCCGCAGGGCCTCGACCACCGGGTTGCGGCCGACCACCGTCTCGGGCAGTTCGCCCCGCGGCCGGGCGGCCGGCTTGGCCGCGGTCGCCGCCGGCTTGCGCTTGGCCGCGGCCGCGGCCCGCCGGGACGCGGGGTGGCCCTTGCGCATCTCGGCCGGGGGCGTGGGGCCCTTGCCCTCCAGGGCGCGCCGGACCCGGCCACCGCTGCCGGTGACCTGCCCCTTCTTGGTGCCCGCCTTGCGGGTCGCGCCGCGACGCTGGGAATTGCCGGCCATGTCAGGTCCTCCGTGACGGGTGGGTGGTGATCAGGACCGGCCGGTGGCGCCGGCGACGGACCACACCGGGCCGTCCTTGGTGTCCTCGATGGCGAAACCGGCCGCGGCCAGCTGCGTCCGGATCTCGTCGGCCCGGGCGAAGTCCCGATCCTTGCGGGCCTGCGTGCGGTCGGCCAGCAGCCCGTCGAGCAGCCGGCCGGTGGCCTCCACCAGCCGGCGGTCCTCTCGCCGGGTGGCCCACGGCTGCGCCCACGGGTCCAGCCCGAGCACCGCCATCATGGCCCGCACCGACGAGGCGAGCCGCTGGGCGGCGGCCTCGTCGTTCTCGCCCCTCCCGGCCAAGGCGCCATTGCCGGCCCGGACCATCTCGTGCACGACGGCCAGCGCCCGCGGCACGCCCAGGTCGTCGTCCATCGCCTGCCGGAACGCGTCCGGCACGTCACCGAGCGGGATGCCCTCCTGGCCGGCACCGGACCGATCGGCGGCGCGCTGCAGGAACGCCTCGATCCGCTCGTAGGCCTTGGCCGCGTCGGCCAGGGCGTCCGGGGAGTACTCGATCGACGACCGGTAGTGCACGCTGATCAGGTAGTACCGCAGCGCAACCGGCCGGACCTTCTCGGTGATGGCCGGGACCGACAGGATGTTGCCCAGCGACTTGGACATCTTCTCGCCGGCCATCGTCACCCAGTGCGAGTGCAGCCAGTACCGGGCGAACCGGTCGCCCAGGCCGTGCGACTGGGCGGCCTCGTTCTCGTGGTGGGGAAAGATGAGGTCCAGGCCGCCGCCGTGGATGTCGAACTCCGGCCCGAGGTAGGCGCGGGCCATCGCCGAGCACTCGATGTGCCACCCGGGTCGTCCCCGTCCCCAGGGCGAATCCCACGAGGGCTCGCCCGGCTTGGCCGACTTCCAGAGCGTGAAGTCGGCCGGGTCGCGCTTGTCGCTCGCGTCGGCCTCGCCCTGCACCATCTCGTCGATCCGCTGGCCGGACAGGAACCCGTAGTCGGGTTGAGTGCGCACCGCGAAGTAGACGTCGCCGCCGGCCGCGTAGGCGTGGCCGCCGTCGATCAGCTCGCCGATCATCTCCAGGATCTGCGGGATGTGCCCGGTCGCCCGGGGTTCGACCGACGGCCGGAGGCAGCCCAGGGTGTCGTACGCGTCGTCGAAGCTGCGCTCGTGCGTGGCCGCCCACTCCCACCAGGGGCGGCCGGCCTCGGTCGCCTTGGCCAGGATCTTGTCGTCGATGTCGGTCACGTTGCGGACGTGCCGCACCTCGAAGCCGTTGAACTCCAGCCACCGGCGCAGCACGTCGTAGACGATCCCGGCGCCCCGCAAGTGGCCGATGTGCGGGTGCCACTGCACGGTCGCGCCACAGTTGTAGATCGACACCAGACCGGGCTGCAGCGGCTCGAACGGCCGGACCGAGCGGGTGGCGGTGTCGTACAACTGGAGGCTCACCCATCAATCCTACGGTGCGCCGCCCGTCCGAAGGCTACGGTGCGTCACCGCACCCGCCGGTAGACGCGGGCCTCCCACGGTCGCAGCCGGATCGAGCCCGCCGCCGCGTCCGCATCGGCCGGATAATTGCCCAGCACGAGTTCGGACCCGGCCCATTCCGATTCCTCCGGCACCGGCGCCGTGGCCGGTTCCCCCGAGAAATTGGCCACCACGAGCAGGGTGGTCGACCCGAATCGACGGGTGAACGAATAGACGACCGGATCGTCGGGCAGCAGCATCGTGAAGTCGCCGTGCGCGACGGCCGGTTCCGCGTGCCGCAGGGCGATGACCGCCCGGTAATGGTTGAACACCGAATCCGGATCGTCGGTCTGCGCGGCCGCGTTGATGTCGACGTGATTGGGATTGATCGCGATCCACGGCCGGCCGGTGGTGAATCCGGCTCCGGGGCCGGCATCCCATTGCATGGGGGTCCGCGCATTGTCCCGGCTCTGCTTGCGCAGGGCCGCCAGAACCGACTCGGGATCCTCACCGGCGGCCACCGCGGCCCGGTAATGATTGACCGATTCGATGTCCCGGAAATCGTCCGGGCCGGCGAACGGCGCATTCGTCATACCCAGTTCTTCACCCTGGTAGACGTACGGCGTCCCGCGGTGCAGGTGCAGCACGGTGGCCAGCAGCTTGGCCGATTCCACCCGATGGAGGCCGTCGTCGCCGAACCGGGACACCGCGCGCGGTTGATCGTGATTGTCCCAGTACAGGCTGTTCCAGCCACGCTCGGCCAGGCCGGCCTGCCACCGGCCCAGGCTCGCCTTGAGGTCCAGCAGCCGCAGCGGGCGCAGGTCCCACTTGCCGCCCGGTCCCTGGTCGAGGCTGACATGTTCGAACTGGAAGACCATGTCGACCTCGTGACGGTCGGGGTCGGTGAACAGCACCGCCTCGTCCACCGTCACCCCGGGCATCTCGCCGACGGTCAGCAGGCGACCGGGCCGACCGGCGAACACCTCCTCGTGCATCTCCCGGAGGAATTCGTGGATCCGCGGCCCGCACTGGAAAGCCGGGGAGCCGTCACCGAGCACGCCGTGGGTGACCGCCCCGTCGGGCAGCGACGTGTCCTTGGAAATCATGTTGATGACGTCCATCCGGAACCCGTCGACCCCGCGGTCCAGCCACCAGCGCATCATGTCGTAGACCGCGTGCCGGACGGCCGGGTTCTCCCAATTCAGGTCGGGTTGCTTGCGGGAGAACAGGTGCAGGTAATACTCCCCGGAGGCCGGATCGAATTCCCACGCCGGGCCGCTGAAGAAGGAGCCCCAGTTCGTCGGCTCCGCCCCCGGGCCGCCCGGCGGCAGACCCGGGCGGGCCGGGCGCCACCAGTACCAGTCCCGGCGGGGGCTGTCCGGCCCCGACCGCGACTCGACGAACCAGGGGTGCTCGTCGGAGGTATGGTTGACGACCAGGTCCATCACGAGCCGCATGCCCCGCTCGTGCACCGCGGCGAGCAATTCGTCGAAGTCCGTCAGGGTGCCGAAAACCGGCTCGACGTCGCGATAGTCGCTGATGTCGTACCCGTTGTCGTCCTGCGGGGACGGGTAGATCGGAGACAGCCAGATGACGTCGACGCCCAGTCGGGCCAGGTGGTCGACCCGATCGATGATGCCCCGCAGGTCGCCGATGCCGTCTGCGTCGGAGTCGGCGAAACTGCGGGGGTAGATCTGGTAGACGACCGCGCTCTTCCACCAATCCGATTCCATCGCGTCGGTCACGACCGGATCAGCCGGCCGATTCCTCGTAGCGACTGAGCACGTCGGCCGGAATACGGCCGCGGGCCGAGACGGTGATGCCGTTGGCGGACGCCCACTCCCGCACCGCGCGGGCGTCCACCCGGGCCGGAGCCGGCGCGGCGGCGGCCTTGCCGGCCGGCCGCGTCCCGCGAACGCGGCGGGCGGCGGCGGTGAATTCGGCCAGCGCTTTCCGCAGGGCGGCCGCATTCCGCTTGTTGAGGTCGATTTCGTACGACCGGCCATCGAGACCGAAACGGACGGTTTCCGCCGCCTTCGTGCCGTCCAGATCGTCGGTCAGCGTCACCGTGGTCTGCTGTGCCATGAGGTGCTCCGTACCTTCCAGTGCCGCCAGGAAATAAACCGGAACACTCGACACAGACAATTCGGGTCGCTCACTACCCGTGGGGATGCCAGGCACGGCAAACTACCCCGCGAGAATCACGCCCCGACGACGGGATCCAGGCCGGTTCCGCCGGTCATACCGGCGTGCCACCCAGCGTAGCGCGTCGAACGGGTTGCGGTCGCCGTCCGGCCCACATCGACGCGCGGACGTTTCGCTGCGAAGGGCGGGCCTTCACTCGTATTGAGTGAAGGCCCGCCCGTTCGGCGGCTCGGGCGCGGCCAGATTCAGCCGGGCAAATGTCAGGGCCTCGGCCAGATCGGTCTCCCGGGCATCGGCATCCTTGCCCCGGGTCGAAATCTCGACCACGACACCGCCGTCGAATCCGTTGCGGGCCAGCCCCTCCAGGATTTCCGCGCACGGCTGGCCGCCGCGCCCGGGGACCAGGTGCTCGTCCTTGCCGGACCCGGAGCCATCGGCAAGATGCAGGTGTCCCAGCCGATCTCCCATCAGGTCGGCCAGTTCGACGGCGTCCGTGCCGGAGGTCGCGGTGTGCGAGAGGTCGAGCGTGAACCATCGGTGCCCGGCCGGGACCGGATTCCAATGCGGTCGATAACTGTTCACCTCGGTGCCGCGCACTTTCACCGGAAACATGTTCTCAACGGCGATACGCACCGGCGTCCGCGCCTGCAATTCCGCGACCGCCTCGGTGAACGTCGCGGCGGCCGCACGCTGCCACAGGAAGGGCGGATGGACCACGACGGTGCCCGCGCCGAGCCGTTCGGCCATGTCGATAGAACGGGCGAGTTTGACCAGCGGATCGGTGGTCCAGACCCGGGCGGTGACCAGCAGGCACGGCGAATGCACCGACAGGACCGGCATCGAGAAATCGTCGACGAGGGCCGCGAGCGCGACCGGATCCTGACTCGTCGGATCGGTCTGGACCATCACCTCGACCCCGTCGTACCCGAGCTCCGCGGCCCGGGCAAAGGCCCGCGCGGTCGATTCCGGATACACCGCCGCCGTCGACATGCCCACTTTGATCGGTGGAATGCGAATCACCGCGGTCCACCCGCACCCAGCACGACGTTCCCTCCCGGTTCGGCTCCCGTCACGGTACCGGGCCCGGCGTCAGGCCTCGAGCTTGTACCCCAACCCCCGGACGGTGACCAGGTACCGGGGGGCGGCCGGATCGGGCTCGATCTTGGCCCGCAGCCGCTTCACGTGAACGTCCAGGGTCTTGGTGTCGCCGACGTAGTCGGCCCCCCACACCCGGTCGATCAGCTGACCGCGGGTGAGCACCCGGCCGGCGTTGCGGATCAGGTACTCCAGCAGGTCGAACTCCTTGAGCGGCAGCGACGTCGGCAGGCCGTGCACGCTGACCACGTGCCGGTCGACGTCCATGCGGACGGGCCCGGCCTGGAGCACCGGGGAGTGGATGTCCTCCACCTCGACCCCCCGGCGCAGCACCGCCCGGATGCGGGCGATCAGCTCGCGCGTCGAGTACGGCTTGGTGATGTAGTCGTCGGCGCCCAGTTCCAGGCCGACGACCTTGTCGATCTCGGTGTCCTTGGCGGTCACCATGATCACCGGCACCGACCCGCGGACCCGCAGCTGCCGGCAGACCTCGGTCCCGCTCATGCCCGGCAGCATCAGGTCCAGCAGCACGATGTCGGCGCCGGAACGGTCGAACACCTCGAGCGCGTCGGTCCCGTTGGCCGCGACCTCGGTGCTGAACCCTTCCTTGCGCAACAGGAAGGCCAGCGGCTCGGACATCGACTCTTCGTCCTCGACGATCAGGACCCTGGTCATGCTGCTCCTCGATGGACGGGTGCCGGGCTGCCGGCCGGCGGGGCACCCGGACCGCCGGCACCGACCGTGCCGACCGTGCCGACAGTGCCGACAGTGCCGACATAGGCCGGCAGGCTCAGCGTGAAGGTCGATCCCAGCCCGGGGCGGCTCCAGACGGTGGCCGTGCCACCGTGATTCGCCGCGACCTGCTTGACGATGGCCAGGCCCAGACCGGTGCCGCCGGTCGACCGGGAGCGCGCCGGATCGACCCGGAAGAAGCGCTCGAAGACCCGCTCGGTGTATTCGGGGGCGATGCCCACCCCGCGATCGGTCACCGCGA
>NZ_JBMDXT010000540.1:0-10486 GCF_048594475.1 Nakamurella sp.
CCGCGCCGGCCGCCCCGCCATCGGCCCCTCCCATCGATCCGGCGCCGGCCGCCGCCCGGCCGACCGCCGGCGGGTGGACCGACCACTCGGCCGCGCAGCCCACCGTCGACCAGGGCCCGCAGGTGCCGATCCCGGAGCGCCTGGCCGGCGCGGTCGACGCGGCGCGGTCGACCGGACTGGTCCGCCGCGCCCGGGTGTCGGCGATCGTGGACCTGTCGGCGTCGATGCACCGCTGGATCGCCTCGGGCGCGCTGGCCGACGTCCTGACCGCCACCCAGGCGGTGGCCGGCGCCGCCCAACGGCCCGCCCTGGCCACCCGGTTCCTGCCCGACGGCGCCGAGGTCAGCCTCGACCTGCAGGCCGAGCCGGCGGCGGCCCTGCGGAACCACCTGCACGCGGCGGGCCTGCGCACCGGTGACCGGCGGCGGCTGATGACCGCGCTGGCCGAGTCGTCGGCCGGCGGCGCGGACCGCGACGGCGGAACGGAATCGATCACGGTCGTCATCACCGACGATCCCTCGCTGTCGGCCGCCGTCGGGCCGGGGACAGCGGCGGTGATCGTCGGCGCCGGCGAGACCTGGGCCGGTGCGGTCGAGCCCGAGCGGGCGGTCTCCGTGGCCGGTCCGGTCGACGTGCCCCGGCTGGCGCGGGACCTGGCCCAGCGCTGTTTCATGCCCACACGTCGATGATCGGGTGCGGCCCGTTCGGGCCCCCGGGCTCGGCTGCCGCGGCGCCGAAATAGGTCAGATCCTCCGGCGGGACCGGGTGGGTCAGGTCCCAGCGGACGATGAACCGGTCGAGTTGGTGACGCCCGCTGGTCGGCGCGGTCGGCAGGGCCAGCATCGGCGGCCCGACCGGGGTCGAGCCGTCCGTCGCCAGCAGCGTCCGGCCGACGGTCGGTGACCCGTTGGTGATGCCGATGGAGCTGAAGCCGTCATAGGACAGTTGGTCCTTCGGGGCCAGCAGCGCCTCGGTCATCGCCGACCACGACTGCTCGGACCGGATGGCACCGGCGTCCACCCGCACCTCCGGCAGCAACTGTTGACCCAGACCGCGGCGATGGATGCTGTCCACCAGCGCGGTCAGCGCGTCGTCCCAGGCCTGCTGCCGGATCTGCGGCGACCGGAGCCCGGCCAGGTAGCTCATCAGCGGGCCGCCTGGCGCCAGGGTGGCGTCGGTGTACAACCGGTTCTCCAGGTCGCGCGCCGTCATCCGGCGGTCGTGCGCGATCACCAGCCGCTGCTGCCGGGTGATGCAGACGTTGAGCCAGTCCTTGCCCAGCAACGCCGACCGGACGTGGTACACCACCGGCGCGTGGGCCGTCGGGACGTAGTCGGCGCTGGCGAGGGCCACCGACAGCGGCAGGTCCCCGGTCAGCCGGGCGGGGACCCCCTGCTCCTCGGCCCGCTCGGTCGGCGCCCCGAACGGCGCGTGCACGTGTTCGGACACGATCTGTGCCCAGATCTGGCTCTGCCCGTACACGCTGGCCAGCCGGTACTCCTGCTGCGCGATCTGCAGGGCCGACCCGGCCAGCCATTCCCGGCGCTTGGCCGCCACCTGCGACCGGTGGATCGCCTGCCACAGCAGCCGCTGGCCGCGGGCGAAGGTCAGGAACGCGCCGACGAGGCAGATCAGCAGGGCCGCGACGGACACGACGATGGCCGCGGTCGCGGAGAGGACCCCGAACACGGCGAGGGCAACGGCCGTCCCGATGGCCACGAGCAGCAGGACGAGCCAGAGCAGGATCCCGGTCCGGACCCGGCGCTGGCCGGCCAGGGCCGCGGCCCGCTCGTCTCCGGCCTCGTCCTGGTCGGCGGCGGCGAGCAGCTCGGCGTGGGCGCGCCTGGCCTTGTCCAACTCGGCGGCCAGGCCGGTGCCGATCGTCCACATGGCGTTGCGCCGCTGGCCCATCCACCCGGCGAGCTGCTGCCGCAGGTGCGCCAGGGAGGCCATCCGGTCCGCCGCTCCCGGGTGGCCGCCGGGGTACTGGTCGGTGCGGAGCTGGCCGTCGAGGATCTGGGCGACCATCGTCGCGTGGTAGGGATCGGTGGGTGCGATCGGGCCGAACTCCGATCCCGGGGCCCCGTGCGGCAGCCGGAAGGGCGGGTCGTCCGGCCGCGCGCAGAGCACCGCCGGGTTGTCGATCACCGCCCGGGAGTTCTGTCCCGGCAGCGGGATCGCCGGGTCCTGGTCGCCACCGTCGGCCAGCGCCGCCACCGTGCGCACCGTGTCCGCCCACAGTTGCGGCACCTCGGTGACCGGCTCCGGGGTGCCGGGCGGGGCGACGCGGCCGAACAGGCCGAACGCCGCGTTCTGCAGCGCCTGTGCCTGGCCGCCGGGCGGCGATGTGGTCGACAGCCCGGTCACCACCACCTCGTACCCGGAGTCCCGTCCGTAGAAGAACTCGGTGGCCCGCCGTTCGAGGGAGGTGCCGGCGGACTGCATGACGTTGTTGAACCAGGCGCCGGGGGCCTTGGCCACCGCCTGGCCCAGGAACGTGAAGAAGAGCTTGACCGCTTCCCAGAATGTGGTCTTGCGTCGCGGCGGTTCGGCGAACGGCGGCGGCGGCGCGAAGGCGGTGACGGCCGCATGCTTGTAGAGCACCGCGGCGGCCGATGCCTCGGCCGCGGTCAGCTGGGCGCCCGGGGGCACGACCGGGAACGCCTCGCCGTCGCGCTGCTGATTGCGGGCGGCCGGCAGGGTCCCCGGCGCGCCGTAGATCTCGGTGGCCAGCCGATCCAGCACGGCGGTCGCGTCGAGTCGCCGGACGAAGGTCCGGCCGACCGCCACCCCGGTCCCCGACCAGGGCCGCTCCCCGTCCAGCGGCCCGACCGACATCCCCGTCCACAGTCCCCCCGCGGTGCACAGGGCGGCGGCGGCATGCATGTCGAACGTCGGCGACCGGGAGGACAGCGGCTCGATCGCGGCGGCCGGATCGGTGGCGTCCACCGGCTGGACGAGCACGTTGATCTGCGAATCGAACACCGGCCCGTCGCCGACCCCCTCGGTGCCCTCGGCCGGCACGAGCAGGTTCACCAGCGGCGTCTCGGGGGGCAGGCGCAGCACCTCGCGCAGCGCGTAGACCTCCCGCTCCCCGACCCAGCCGTCGGATTCGCTCAGCGCCTGCAGGCAGACCACGCGGACCCGTCCCGGGTTGCGGGGCATCCAGGACCGCAGCTCCACCCGCTCGATCAGCCCGTCCGCGACGCGGTATCCGCGCGGACCGGCGGCGCCGTCCGGCCCGGGCGCGGCCGTGGCCGGATCGATCCACACCGACGGCCCGGCCAACCCGACCGCCGACCAGTCCTGGACCACGGCCCGGACCGCCGCCACTCCGGCGGCCGACTGACGGCCGACCACGAACACGTGCACGACAGCAGCTCCTTACGCCAGGACGTCGATGATCGGCGGCGGGAGGTCGTCGTCCTCCCGGTAGACGGGGCGCTCGAGCTCGGCCAGGATCGCGTCGACGCCGACCACCAGCTGTTCTCCGATCTCCCACTCCCGCGGCACCTGGCCGAAGTTGTGCTTGGTGATCTGGGAGAACTGCCCGTCGATGCGGGTGCCGTCCCGGTCGGTCTCGCGCAGGTTGTGCACCACCTGGCTCTGCAGCCGGGTCAGCCAGTCCCGGGCCAGTGCCATCCGCTCGGCGCGGGTCGCGACCGGATCGTCCGGCCGGATCACCTGGGGCGGTTGGCCCGACCGGGACCGCCCGCCGACCAGCCAGGCGTGCAGGGCCGGGTGGTCGATGCTGCCCGGCATCGGCAGATCCTCGCCGAGCTTTCGGGTGGTCACGTACGGGGTGAGCGCGGTCAACCGGTCGTCGCCGTTGCACTGGGCGATGGCCAGGGCCAGCGATTCGACCACGGCGGCGGGAATGCCCCACCCCTGAACGTCCCGGTTGACCTGCTGCACCCCGAGCAGCGCCTCGGGGAACGCGGCCCACCGTCCCTCGTGCCAGACCGTGATCCGCTGGTCGGTGTCCCCGGGCCGCGGGGTGCGGATCTCCCCGGTCAGCCGTCCGACCAGCCAGCCGGTGATGAACGCCTGGAACCAGGCCGGTGACACCGGCACGAAGTCGCCGAGCGAACGTCCGCGTCGCCAGCGCCAGAACGCCGTCCGCTGCTGGACCGAGATGGACCTGGCCCACTGTTCCTGGATCGGGCCGAGCAGGGAGGTGAAGACCAGCGGCGAGTACGGGAACGCGTACGTGCCGACGATCTCGACCGACGGCAGATCCGTGTTCGCCTCCTCGGCGTTCAGCGCCTGGTTCAACCGCTGCAGCGTCGGCCCGGCATCGATCGCCGGATTGGCCTCGATGTCCTGGCTGATCCGGCGGACGGCGGCCGGCGCACCCCGCAGCGGGGCGGCCGAGAACTGGTAGGCCACCCGGACCGGCTGGTCGTGGATCGCCCCGACCATGTTGGGGTGCACGCCGACCAGCGGCGCGGCCAGCTGCAGGGCCGTCCGGAAGCGATTGGCGAAGTCGTCCTCCCGCGCCTGACGGGCCTGCGGGCCGTCGGCGGCCGCGCCCAGGTACGACTGCAGGCCCTGCCGGACGAATCCCTGGAGGGTCTGCCCGGGCCGGTTGACCCATTCCCGGGTGCCGTCCAGCAGCGCCTCGGCGGTCAGCCGGGGCTCGTAGCGGGCGGTCTGGGCGGATGTCGTGCCCGCCAGCATCCGCGGCCACCATGACCCCAGCCGGCCGATCTTCGTCGGGGTGTAGCCGTCCTCGCCGAACGCGATCAGATGCTCGGCCGGCGCGATCCGCTGGCCGGACGGGTCGATCTCGAAAAAGGTGATCGCCTGCTCGACGGCGAACCGGATCGACTCCTCACGGCTCGGACGCTGCCCGGTCGGCATGACCGTCAGTTCGAAGGTGGCATACAGGTGGTCGGTGAACCGGCCCGGGTAGGAGTCGATCCCCTCCAGCAGCACCTCGTTGGTCGCCGTGGCGAACCGGCCGGGCACCAGGTCGTCCTGCGGCCAGGCCTGGACGACCGTGGTGGTGACCGACGAGACGGCGGTGTCGACGGCGCGGTTGTCCTCCGCCGCCGCCAGCGCGCGTTCCACGTCACCCAACCCGACCATCAGCGGCCGGACCACGTCGCCGGCCAACCCGTCGACCAGATCGGCGACGATCGCCGCGCCCGTCCGCCGGGCGACGTCACGCAGGATCGCGGTCAGCCCGTCCCGGGCCTGCTGCAGGAGCAGGTGGGTCGGGTCGATCACCCCGCTGGTCGCGTAGAGGGGGGTCAGCACCTCGTTGGTGGCCTGGTCCGGGGAGGACGTCGGCTGGGCGCGGGCGCGCAGCCAGGCCGCCCACTGCCGCAGATCGCCCTCCATGTGCTCGACCATCTTGCGGGTGACCGGCAGACCCCACCGCGCCAGGCAGCGCAGCACCGCGACCTCGATCCGGCCCTGGATGGCCAGCACCCAGCGCGCGGCGGCGGAATGCAGGACGGCCCGCTCCGCCTCCTGGCGGGCCGCGGCGTAGGCGCCGGGCACTGCCGCGGCCAGTTGGCCGGCGTAGAAGGCGGCGTTCTGCCGCACCCCCGGTGGGACCGCAGCGGCGAGGACCCGGTTGATGTGCATGTCCACCAGCTGCGCCTGCTGCGGTTGCGGCCACACGTCGCCGACCCAGTGCTCCAGCGGGGTGATCTCGTCGACCGGCGGCGTGGGCGGCAATCCGGCCCACTGCAGCAGCAGCGGGTAGTTGTCGATGGCGTAGCGGTCGCGGGCCTCGGTCTCGGTCCGCTGGCCCTGCAGGACCGACGTGTCGACGTGCCCGCGCAGCAGGCGCACGACGGCGAGCCGGGCCAGGCGCTGGGCGACGTACTCGGCGTACCGGTCGCGACCCAGGCCGATGGAGGCGAAGCCGATGGCGCCGAACCCGAGGGCGTCCCGCCCGCCGCCGGGCGCCCAGGCCAGTTCGGAGTTGTCCGGCAGCGCCTCGGTGTTGCCGAAGTTGGCGACCACGTAGTTGAGGACCTGGGTCTGCTGGGCCTCGGACAGCACCATCGAGGCCAGGGCCCGGGCGAATCCGCGATAGATGGTGTCGGCCCGGCCGTCCCCGAACACGGCGCCGCTGATCCCGTTGGTGGCGCCGACCGGAAACACGGCCTTGGGCCCACGCCCGGGCGCCTTGGGCTCCTGGCTGATCCGGTAGACCTCCCACTCCCGCTGGGTCCACTCCTTCTGGGCCGCGGCGCGGGCGTTCATCAGCTCGGCGATGGTGCCGAGCGCGTTCGCGTTGACCCCGGCTCGGGCGGACTCGTCGAGCCGGCTGAACACGTCCGGGGTGTAGAGGTAGGCGATCGACTCGCTGCCCGGGAAGCCAGGCAGGCTCTCCTGCACACCGCGCAGGAGATTGCAGACGTCCAGCGTCATCGACGCCCCGGTGCCGCCGGCCAGCGAGGAGATGACGATGACCATCGTGCCCTGCGGAGCCGCGTAGCCCTTGCCGAGCACCCGCTGCAGCTCGCTGAAGTCCTGGTTGGCCTCGCCGGCGTTGAGCTCCTGCGCCGCCTCCCGCAGCCCGCCGAAGATCCCCTTCGCCCGGGCCAGGGTGGCCAGCCGGCCGACCGCCCGGAACTGCCCGGCGCCCAGCACGATCGGAGTGGCCACCCGGGACGCGTCCGGGCGCCAGCCGACCAGCGGCCGCAGCTTGTCCGAGGTCTGGGACAGCGCCAGCTCCAGCCCGGCGTCCAGCTGCCGGTACTGGTCGGACGGGGTGGTCACCGGAATGTAGCGGCCGCCCTGCTGGGGGACGGTCGGCGGCAGACCCTCGCCGATGCCGTCGGGCTGGGCCGGCACATCGACGTGCACGAACTGCCAGCACCGGGGCAGGCGATCACCCTGCCACCCGCGCCGCCGCAGTTCGGAGTGCAGCTGGTCCATCAGGAACTGCAGCGTCTTCCCGCCGGATCCGCCGAGCCCGACGACGTAGAACTTGTACATGGAGCGCCCTTTCGGTGGTGCTGGTCGTCGGGTGTGGCCGGTGGATCAGGCGAGCCGGACGATCCGCCCGGCCCGCTCCGGGTCAGCCGGAGGGCCAACCGGGGGCGGTCGAGCCCCCCGGGCCGCCGGCCGTTCCCCAGCCCGGCGGCGGGGCCGCCGCGGGCGATCCGCCGGCCCGGCCGGGCGGCCACCCGCCAGGAGCGGGCGCCGAGCCGCCCCAGCCCGGACCACCGGGCGGGGCCGGGACGGGCGGGGCCGGGCTGCCCTGGGCCGGGCCGGCACCACCCCAGGGAGCGGGCGGCGGGTGGCCTGTGGACCCGCCCCACGACGGCGCGGGGGTCGGCCCGGAGGTGGGGCCGCCCCACGGCGGCGGACCACCCGGACCACCCGGACCGGCCGGACCGCCGGGACCACCCGGGCCGGCCGGACCACCGGGCGGGGGCGCCGCGGTGCCGGCCGCCTTGCGGGCCTTGGCCCGGGCGTCGGCGAACGCGGTCGGTGCCGCGCCCAGGGCGCGGCTGAGCAGCTGGCTGCGCTTGGCCGGTTCGGCCCGGGTCTCCACGATGAGCAGGAGCCGGCCCTGCACCACGTCGACGGGGGAGATCGACAGCTGGCGCGGGGCCAGCACCGCCCAGGTGCCCTGCACGGCCAGCGGGAAGCGCGGGCGGCCCTTCTTGTCGGACGGCGGTACCGCCTCGCCGACCCCGACGTCGTCCCCGTTCTGCAGCTCGGCGAAGCCGGGCTCGGAGAAGCGCCATCCGGCGCGGGCCCGCATCGCCACGCCGGACGCCTGGATCGTGCGCCGGCCCGGTCCGGGCGGCGGCAGCGCGACCCACCCGTCCGCGGGCAGGGCCACCGCACCGCCGCCCGCCGCGCTCAACGTCGTGCCACCGATCTGCACGGGGATGACGATCGACTGCAACGTGGCCTGGTCGGCCGCCGGGAACCGCGCGGACATCCGGCGGACCAGCCAGATGATGAGCAGCGGGATGAGCAGGCCGAGAAGGAAGGCGCTGATCAGCACCAGGACCTTGACCCCGGTGTCGGGCAACCGGGTCATGGTCAGCCGGAAGTCGACCTGCTGTTCGGACACCTGCGCCGGGTTGTCCGCCGACGACAGGCCCACGACGAGCGTGCCGGTCAGCGCGCCGTTGCCCTCGGTCGACGGGGTGAGGCTCAACGGCACCTGCACGGTCTGTCCGGAGGGCACCGGGTAGCACCCGGCGCCGTTCGGGGTGCTCACCTGGGCGGACACGTCACGCGGTCCCTGCACCGGCCCGGCCGACACGGTGACGCAGCCATCGCCCTCCGCCGGGCCGACCACCCGCAGGCTGCCCGAGGCCGGCACCGGGCCCTCCACGGCGCCGAAGTCGACCACCTGGCCCGCGGGGTCGATCACGGGTACGCCGAAGGGCGGTTGCACGGGCACCGTGGCCTGCCGGCTGACCGTGCCCAACGGCTGGCCGGCGACTTGGCCGTCCACCCGCACGATCACCACGGCCAGTCCGGGATCGCCGTCGGCCGGGAGGTCCACCGTCACCGGCTCGGTCAGCGAGACCGGGATCGGCAGGACCGGGCGCCCCGCTCCGGGCAGGTCGACCTCCGCGGTGGCGGTGAACCCGGGCGGCAGGGCCGTGACGTTGCCGACCGGCTCGCCGTCCAGGGTCTGCGTCTGGAACGTGACGGTGGCGCTCTGCCCCACCCGCCAGTCGCCGGGATCGGTGACCACCGGTGCGATCGCGAAGTCGCTGGTCAGGGTGAGCGAGATGTTGGAGACGGCATCCGGGTGCTGGCCGGTGGTGTCGACGAAGGTGACCTTCCAGTCCCCCGTCCAGTCGGCGCCGGCCGCGCGGTCGAGGTCGACGGCCAACGGATCACCCGTCAGCCACTGGTACTGGGCGCTCGCGGTGTCGGACATGAGCGTGCCCGAGTCGGCGCCGTTGCCGTCGATGACCATCGGCACCCCGGCCGGCGGGGTGATGGTGACCTGGAGCCCTTCACGGATGAGCTGGTCCGAGCCGTCGTCGACGACCGCGTCGAAGTGCACCGCGCTGATCGTGTTGTCCAGCTTGAACTGGTAGGTGCCCTCCGGGCAGGGCTGTCCCTGGCAGACCGGCGTCGAGGTGACCCCGCCCGCACCGAACTCGCCGAGGGCGGCCAGGGCGAGAAACAGGTCGCCCACCGAGGCCGCCGGCACGAAGATGCCCCGGCCGGGTTCGCGGCCGCAGGTCCCGTCCGGGTTCTCCACGATCCCGCGCATGAACCCGAAGCGGTCGCCGTCCTCACCGCCCAGCCCGACACCGATCATCGTGACGCCGGTGGCCCGCAACTGGTCGGCCGTGCCGCCGGGACGGCACAGTTCCTCCTTGGCCGCGGCCAGCGCGGCATCGGCGGTCGCCCGGTCGGTCAGCGGCCGTTCCTCGAAACCGGGGATGTCCTTGAGCTGGCTGTTCAGGGGATCGAGGTCGGCCTGGCTGCTGCCGTCCCGGGGCCAGATGGTGAACTCGCCGTCGGTGAACCAGATGGCGAACTGGCAGTCCGCGGCCGCGTCGGCCCGGGCCGCCGCCTTGGCTTGCATCGTCCGGTTCAGCCAGGTCAGAGCGGTCCAGTAATCGGTCTCGGCGCCGCGGTCCCGGTTGGCGAAATCATTGAGCTGCCCGTCCAGGGCGGGCAGCGCCGCCTCGTTCAGCGGCACCGCGTCGACGACGGTCGTGACGTCGTCGTCGAACCCGGCGACGGTCAGATCGACGGTCGCGCCGACGTCGTCGAACGACCGGGCCAGGCCGCCCAGCAGGACCTGGGCACCGGCCACCCGCACATCCGTGGGATCGGTGGGCGCGCCGCTGCTGCCGGCGCCGCTCAGGCTGCCCGACGTGTCGATCAGCACGACCAGATCGCCGGCCTTCTTCTCCCCGATGCAGGCCGCCAGGTTCTGCAGCACCGGGGACGTCGACAGATCCGGCGCCCCGGTGGCCGTCCCGGCGGTCACCGCCGGGAGCACGGCCGGGGCGGGAACGGTGGCCGGCGTGGCCGCCGCGGGTGCCGCCGGGGCCAGCACCAGAGCCGTCACCGCCAGCAGGCGCAGGGCCGACCGCCGGAACGCGTGCTGACCGCTCATCGGAACCAGATCTCCCACCGGGCCACCTCGTCGGCGATCAGGTACGCGAACCAACCGGCCACCACCAGCCCGGCCAGCAGGACCGCGACCCGGAGCACGGCCAGCAGGCCACGCCGGTCGACGTACCAGCCGCTGAGCCGGCGCTGCAGGTCGATCCGGGTGAAGACGGCCAACGGGATGACGCTGCCGAACACCGCCAGCGCCCATCCGATGATGTTGGTGGTGAGCGAGCCGACGAACCAGAGAACGAGAGCGGCGAGCGGCAGCACCAGCCCGACCAGCAGCACCGCGGTGGGCGGTCCGATCGGCGACCCGGCGGGGGCGGTGGCCTGCAGGGTCGGGGCCCCGGAGCCCGACCACGTCGGTCCGGGGGCGGCCGGGGCGCCACCCGGGGGCGGGCCGGCCGAC
>NZ_JBMDXT010000541.1:0-2041 GCF_048594475.1 Nakamurella sp.
ATGCCGGCGCACTCGAGGACGGCACGCACCGGGCCGCCGGCGATGACCCCGGTACCGGGGGACGCCGGGCGGAGCAGCACCACGCCGGCCGCCGCCTCACCCTGCACCGGGTGCGGGATGGTGGAGGCGATCCGGGGCACCCGGAACATGTACTTCTTGGCCTCCTCGACGCCCTTGGCGATGGCCGCGGGGATCTCCTTGGCCTTGCCGTAGCCGACGCCGACCTGCCCGTCGCCGTCACCGACGACGACCAGAGCGGTGAACGAGAACCGCCGGCCACCCTTGACGACCTTGGCGACCCGGTTGGTCACCACGATCCGCTCGAGCAGCGGGTTCTTCTCCTGCGGGGCATCGCGGCGGTTGCCGTCGCGGCCGCCGCGGCGGTCCCGCCGGTCGCCGCGATCGTTGCCGCCCCGGTCGCCGCCGCCGAAGCCGCCGCGCTGTGGTCCGGGCATCAGATATCCCTCTCGATCATGTAGTGCGTCATCAGAACTCCAGGCCGGCGCTGCGGGCGCCGTCCGCGAGGGCCGCGATCCGGCCGTGGTAGGCGTCGCCACCGCGGTCGAGCACGACCGTGGTGACGCCCAGCTCGACCGCACGCCGGCCGACCAGCTCGCCGACCTTGCGGGCCTTGGCGGTCTTGTCGCCGTCGGTGGCGCGCAGGTCGGCCTCCAGGGTGGAGGCCGAGACCAGCGTCTTGCCGACGGTGTCGTCGATCAGCTGGACCGTGATGTGCCGGGACGAGCGCTTGACCGCCAGCCGCGGGCGGACCGCGGTGCCGGAGATCTTCTTGCGCAGCCGGAAGTGCCGACGGGCCCGGGAGACCCGGCGTTCGTGGGAAACAGAAGCGGCCATGGTTACTTACCCGTCTTTCCGACCTTGCGCCGCACGACCTCGCCCGCGTAACGCACGCCCTTGCCCTTGTAGGGATCGGGCTTGCGCAGCTTGCGAATGTTCGCGGCGACCTCGCCGACCTGCTGCTTGTCGATGCCCTCGACCCGGAATTTGATCGGGGACTCGACGACGAAACTGATGCCATCCGGCGCCGGGACCGGCACCGGGTGCGAGTAGCCGAGGGCGAACTCCAGGTCCTTGCCCTTGGCGGTGACGCGGTAACCCACGCCGACGATCTCCATCTGCTTGCTGTAGCCCTGGGTGACCCCGATGACCATGTTGTTCAGCAGCGAGCGGGTGAGCCCGTGGCGGGCCCGGGACTCCCGGTCGTCGTCGGGCCGCGAGACCTTGAGCTCGCCGTCCTCCTTGGCGACCTTGATCGGGTCGACCACGGAGTGGGTGAGGGTGCCCTTGGGCCCCTTGACCGTCACGGTGTTGCCGACGATGGAGACGTCGACACCCGCAGGTACGGGGACCGGCAACCGTCCGATTCGAGACATGTTCTGACCCCCTTACCAGACGTAGGCGAGGACTTCCCCGCCCACCTTCTTCTTCGCGGCCTGACGATCGGTCAGCAGCCCGCTGGACGTGGAGATGATCGCGATGCCCAGGCCGCCGAGGACCTTGGGCAGCTCGGTCGAGCGGGCGTAGACCCGCAGACCGGGCTTGGAGACGCGGCGGATGCCGGCGATCGAGCGCTCGCGGTTGGGCCCGTACTTGAGCTTGACGACGAGCGACTTGCCGACCGTCGCGTCGGCGGTGGTCCAGGAGGCGATGTAGCCCTCCTTGACCAGGATGTCGGAGATGCTGCCCTTCAGCTTGGAGAAGGGCATGACGACCTCGTCGTGGTACGCCGAGCTGGCGTTGCGGATCCTGGTGAGGAAGTCCGCGATGGGGTCGGTCATGGACATGTGGTCGTGCCTTTCTCGCCCGGTTCCCTGCTGGGCAGGGCCTGTGACGAACGGAAGCAGGGAGGTTGGATTACCAGGAGGCCTTGGTGACGCCGGGCAGCTCGCCGGCGTGCGCCATCTCGCGCAGGCAGATCCGGCACAGGCCGAACTTGCGGTACACCGAGTGCGGGCGGCCGCAGCGGTTGCAGCGGGTGTACCCGCGGACCGCGAACTTCGGCTTGCGCTTGGCCTTGTTG
>NZ_JBMDXT010000542.1:0-27114 GCF_048594475.1 Nakamurella sp.
ACGGTCAGGGATTCCACAGCCCGTATCCGTCACGGCGATGATCCCGTGACTTTCGTCGCATCCCGCGCTGAGCATGATCCGCCCATCCCGGGGCGTGAACTTGATGGCGTTATTGAGTAGGTTGAGCAGCACCTGTTGGACGCGGTCAGGATCGGCCCGGATCGTCATGCGGGCGGGGTTCTGAACCTTGGCAAACGAGATCCCCGCGAGTTCCAAGCGGTGCCGGACGCTGTTCTCCGCCCGGGACACGCTCGATCTGCCGGTGCTGAAGGAACTCTCGCTGCTGACGGCCAAGCCGTTCCTGTACGTGTTCAACGCCGACGAGTCGGTGCTGACCGACGATGCCAAGCGGGCCGAGCTGATCGCCGCCGTCGCGCCGGCCGACGCCGTGTTCCTGGACGCCAAGGTCGAGCACGAGCTGCTCGAACTGGACGAGGAGTCGGCGCGGGAGCTGCTGGAATCGGTCGGGCAGTCCGAACCCGGCCTGCATGCGTTGGCGCGCGCCGGGTTCCACACCCTGGGCCTGCAGACCTATCTGACGGCCGGGCCCAAGGAGGCCCGGGCCTGGACGATCCGCAAGGGCGACACCGCCCCGCAGGCCGCCGGGGTCATCCACACCGACTTCGAGCGCGGCTTCATCAAGGCCGAGATCGTCTCGTTCGACGACCTGATCGCGGCCAAGTCCATGGCCGCGGCGAAGGCGGCCGGCCGGGTCCGGATGGAGGGCAAGGACTACGTGATGGCCGACGGCGACGTGGTGGAGTTCCGCTTCAACGTCTAGCAGGCTCCCTCGATCGCCTGTCCGGCGCGGGCTGAGCGTCCCGGGCCGGCGCCCGCGGTCCGGCCCATCGCGTCGTCCGCCGTCGACATCCGCAGCGGATCCGGGTGACCCGTCGACCGGAGTGCCCACCGCGGCGCGCCGGCTCCCCCGACCGGCGGAGTGAGAGTCCCCCGGACCGCCCGCCGATCGGTCGATCCCGGCCGGGAGGCCACCCGACGAGGGTCATGGGCAGCGCCGGGGACCCCCGCCCCGGCCGATGACCCGGGAGGTCCTCATGACCGTTCGTCCGATGTCCCGCGCCGCTGCTCTGCGCAAAGCGACCAGCCGGGCGGCCGCCACGCTGGCCCTGTCCGCGGCCGCCCTCACCATGGCCGGCGGCGGAGTCGCCGCCGCCGGCACCGACTCGGCGCCGGCCGCCGCGTCCGATCTGACCCGGTCGGGCGCCCCGGACGGGCCGGACAGGTCGGGCGGTTCGGACGGCGAGGACGGTGAGGTCGGCGCCGCCTACAGCCGGGGTGTCATCGTGACCAACCTGAGTGGCAACTCGCTGCGGTTGCGGTCCGTCGAGGGCGATCAGTGGTTCGAGGGTCGGCCGGCCGACGGCGCCGTCATCAAGCCGGGCCAGGAGCACCGCTGGGAGGTTCAACTGCAGTACCTGCGCGACAACAACGAGCTGGTGACCTACGACCTGATCCGGCCCGACGGTTCGCGCGACGGCGAAGTGAAGCTGTACATGCACACCTGGCTGGGATTCCTCGGCGAGGTCGGGCGGACCATCGATTGCCGGAGCATCACCTCGGCCGACGGGCTCCGCTGCACCGACGACGGCAATTTCGTCATCACCGATCGGGAGGGCACCGTCCGCCGGATGGACGGCAGCGGGCCGAACGAGGCGGCGGTCGACGTGTTCCGGGACCTGTGCGACACGGGTGCGGCCACGTGCGAGTTCACGGCCACCTCGGAGCAGCTGATGATGGGGACGGCCAAGCAGATCGGCTCGCGGCTGGCCAACCCGACCGACATCCTGCAGTCCAAGAGCGTGCAGGTCAGCGACGCCGAGTCGGCGTCCGACAGCCTGGGCGGATCGGTCAGCCTCAAGGTGCCGATCGCGCCGGTCGAGCTGACCGTGCAGGCGACGTACAACCACACCTGGACCAGGACGCACACCTTCGCCGAGACCACCACGGTGAACGTGCCGGCCAAGCACTGGGGGTGGATCGAGCAGCGCACCCCGTTCCTCCGGCACACCGGCGATTTCGTCGTCCGGGCCAGCAACACGACCTGGGTCATCACGAACGTGTCCATCGACAGCCCCGACCCCGCGCGCAAGGCCGACATGTGGGTCCGGACCGCGCCGATGACCCCGGACGAGCTGGACCAGACCTCCGCCGCGCAGGCGGCCGAGGGCAGCCCGTGGACGGGTGAGCCGCTGCTGCTGTCGGCCAGCGGCGTCGCCGGGGAGTGATCCGACACCACCGGTGCGTGGGACCCGCCGCCGGCGACGGCTCCAGCGGCGCAGGGGCCGGCGACGGCGACGGCGTCAGCGGGTCGGCCCGGCCGGCGGTCGAAGCGCATCAAGGACCCAATGCCGGCCCGTGGTCCAGCCCAGGAAAGGAACCCGGCCGGCGGCGGTCTCGCCCGCCCGGCCGTCGGCGGCGGCCAGCAGGCCGGCGACCAGGTCGGCCATGACCGCCGGTCCGGCATCCACCACCGTCGGATCGGCGATGACCGCCGGGGCGTCGGCCGGATCGGCCAGGCTCAGGAAGAACACCGCCTGCCGCCAGGCGTAGGCCGCATCCTTGATGCTCGCGAGCGGGCGCTCCTGGCCCACGGCCCGACGCAGCAGCAGCGCCGTGCGGTCCATGGCCGCGCGCGCGAGATCGACCCAGGGCCGGGTCGGCCGGACGCCCGCCTCGACCAGCGTGGCGAGATTGTGCGTGGTCAGGATCTGGGCCTGCTCGATAACCGTGCCGTTGCCGGCGACGGACCAGCGCGGCTGTGGGCCCGCGGCGGCCCGCGCCGAGCACAGATCACCGAAGGTCGGACCCGCCGCGAGCGGACGCGGCCGCCCCCGATGGCCGGCCGGCGCCGGAGTCCGGACCAGGCTGCGGATCTGATCGGGGTCGATGGCGTAATACCGGGCGTACAGGGTGCCGGCGACCACTCCCGCGGCGAGCAACCAGTCCGTCGTCGGTGAGGAAGTACCCGAGCAGGGCGCGCCGATCGGCCGCGACGCCGACGCGTCCGGCCAGGGCGATCTCCTCCGGCGTGAGTGGGGTCTCCGCCAGCGCCCGGCCGTCCGTGAACCCACCGCGGAGCACCTGCAGGGTGACCCACTCCGGCAGGTCGTCGACCGGGACCCGGGAACCGAGCACCACTCGCCCGTCAGCCATGGCGCGCAAGGCATCGGCCCACTGCCGCGCCCGCCGATCGGCCCGGTCCCGGACGTCGGGGTTCTCATGGGTGGTGGCGGTCAGGAAGGCCGAGGAGAACTGACCGAACGCGTACTCGTTCGTCATGACGGTCCCCCTGGCCGTGGCCGACGTGGCAGGTGCCGCCCCTGCGCCCTCCGGGATGGAGCCCGGTGCTCTGCTGCTGAGCTACACGTCGTCGGGCGACAGCCTCATCTCGGGCGGTCGGGCCGGCCGGCTGGCGTTCCGGCCGGTCAGGACGCCAGCCGCTCCAACTGCTGATCCCGCTCGATCCGGTCGGTCACGTCCAGCTGGTAGCCGATGTAGTGGGTGAGCCGGCCGGCCGGATTGCGCACCGGCGAGAGGTGGAACTCGTTCCAGAACGGCCGGCCGTCGCGGCGGAAGTTCAGGATCAGGGTGTCGACGGCGCGGCCCTGGTCGATCGCCTGCCGGATCGCGGCGCGCTCCTGCGGGTCATGCTGGCCGCCCTGCAGGAACCGGCAGTTCCGGCCGATGATGTCGGACGTCCCGTAGCCGGTCAGCCGCTCGAACGCGGGGTTGGCGTAGACCAGCGGCTGATCGGCGGCGATGACGTCGGCGACGGTGATCGCCACCGACGCCTCCTGCGCGGCGCGGGTCAGGATGCCGGGCAACAGCGCCTGCGGGATCAGGCTGGCGGTGGCCAGATCGGGTTCGACGGCCGCGCGGGTCCGGCCGGCCACCGGCCGGGCCGGGCTGCCGAGGGCGGTGAAGATATCGGCCAGCCGCTGACGCAGGGCGATCTCCGGGTCGGCGGCGGCCAGCCGGTCGATCAGCGTCTCGGACAGGTCGCGCAGCTTGCGGTTGGAGTGCGAGGAGTGCCACCGCAGCAGCGCGAACGCCTGCTCGGCATCGAGGTCGAAGGCGGCCATGATGATGCCCTTGGCCTGGTCGATGCCGCTGCGGGTGACGGCCGAGGCGCGCACCGCCTCGCCGATCTCCACGTCGCTGGCCGCTTTCACCCGCTCGCTGAGGTCGGTCACGACGCCGGTCACCGACTCCACGGAGCGATCGCGGCACTGCGCGGTCAGGGTGGTGGTCGCGGCCCGCTGCCCTCGGTCGACGGTCAGCAGCCGGTGGTCGACGACCGTCGGCTGGCCGGTGTCCAGGCAGCGCTGCAGCCCGGCCTGCCAGCGCACCCGGTCGTCGGCGTGCACGTGGGTGCTCAGCATCGTGGCGGTCAGGACGATGTCACCCGGCCGGAAGCCCAGGACCATGGCCAGCTCGTCCGAGCCGACGAACCGGTCGGTGTGCGCGTGGAGCATGAAGGAGCCGTAGGAAGCCCGCTCCGCGGGACGGTCAGTGGTCACGAGCGGTCACGCTCCAGGCACGGTCAGGACACCGACCGGCACGCTGTTTGACCGGTACCCACCCAGCGTAGGCGCTCACCACCGAAGATCACACCCAAACGGCCCGGATCGGGCGACCGGTCCGGCAGACTGACTCCGTGCGGGGCGACGGCAACGGCTGGGCCAGGTGCGGGCTCGGTCACCGCCACTGGGGCCGCTTCGGCGCGGCCGGCCTGCTGCTCGTGCGGGCCGGGGCGGACGGGCCCGAGGTGCTGCTCCAGCACCGCGCGGCCTGGACCAGCGACGGCGACACCTGGGGCGTGCCCGGTGGGGCCCGGGACAGCCACGAGACCCATCAGCAGGCCGCCCTCCGGGAGGCCGCCGAGGAGGCCGGGATCGTGGCCGACCAGGTGGAGGTCACCGGGTTCTGGCACGACGACCACGACGGGTGGGAGTACGTCACCGTGGTCGCCGCCGCCCGCACCGAGATAGCGCTGCGACCGAACGCCGAGAGCGCCGACCTGCGCTGGGTCGTCCTGGACGCGGTGCCCGGCCTGCCGCTGCACGGCGGCTTCGCCGCCTCCTGGCCGCGGGTGCGGGAGATTCACCTGTCCGGGTGAGCGGCGCGGATCCGATCAGGTCGAGGCCACGGTCTCGCGCGCCTGGTACTCGCGGTGCAGGGCGTCGGCGGACTCGGCCGCCTTGTCCCGCAGGTACTGATGCACCGAGTAGGCGATGGCCGCCGCCCAGACCAGGATGATCGGCCCGTAGAACAGCCATTGCACGGTGGTGGAGGCGTCGATCCAGTCCGACCGCAACAGGCTCCGGGTGTTCGTCAGGATGATCATCCCGCCGACGAGCGACCCGAGCAGGCGCGGCGGCACGTGCCGGACCAGGTACGCGGCCACCGGCGCGGCGACGACCCCGCCCAGCAGGATCGCGCCGGCCCAGGCCCAGTTGATCCCCTGGGACCCCAGCCCGACCAGGAAGCCGAGGCTGGCGGCGACCGCGACGAGGAACTCGCTGGTGTCGATGGAACCGATCACCTTCCGGGGCTCGATCCGGCCGCTGGCCAGCAGCGCGGGAGTGCCGACCGGCCCCCAACCGCCCCCGCCGGTGGCGTCGACGAAGCCGGCGAACAGGCCGAGCGGCGCCAGGAACCGGGTGCGCAGGGGCTTGCCCAGGTTGCCCTTGGGCAGCCCGAACGTGGTGAACCGGACCAGGATGTAGACGCCCAGGCTCAGCAGGATCAACGCCATCACCGGCGCGGCGATCTCGGTGGAGATCGTGGACAGGACGGTGGCGCCGGCGAACGCGCCGATCGCCCCCGGCACCCCGATCCGGGCGACGACCTTCCAGTCGACGTTGCCGAACTTCCAGTGGGAGGCGCCGGAGACCAGCGTGGTGCCGATCTCGGCGAGATGGACGGTGGCGGACGCGGCCGCCGGATTGGTGCCGATGGCCAGCAGCAGGGTCGTGGTGGTGACGCCGTAGGCCATGCCGAGGCTGCCGTCGACGAGTTGGGCGATGAACCCGACCAGGGCAATGAGGACGAGGGTTGGCATGTGCGCACTCCGGGACTCAGATCGAGAGCGGAATCCGGGGGTCGGGAGGAAGGAGCGGACCGGGGGTCGCCGTCCGTCCCGGACCCGTTCGGGCGGTCAAGGGAAGCGGGGCGGCGACGGTGCCGCGGGTCGTCAGCGACCCGGACAAGCGGCCGAGGTCACGCGTCCGAGGTCGACAGCCCGGCGGCTGACGAGCGGGAGGCGTGCGGTCATGCCGTGGTTTCTACCAGCGGACACCGCGAAGCGACAGTCCCGCCCCGGACGGCGCAGCCGGCCCGGGTGCCCCGTCCGGGGGGTCGTCACCCGGACGGGATTCACGGAGGCGGCCGGCGCCGGGCGACGTGACCCGAACGGTCGTTTCCGTCCGCCGGGGGCGGGCGCGCGCGGGTCCGGCCGATCGTCGGGAATGCCCTGTGATGCACTGGCCCGATGTCCGCACCGTCCGGCCCGGCCTGGGGACGCGTCGCCGTCATCGGCGACGTCGGCGGCCAGCTGCCGGCCCTGACCGAGCAGCTGATCGGCCTCGGCGCCGACCCGGCCACCCTCGCGCTGCCGGCGGATCTGACGGTCGTCCAGGTCGGCGACCTGATGCACCGGGGCCCCGACTCGCCGGGCGTGGTCGACCTGGTCGACCGGATCCTGCGGGCGCAGCCCGGTCAGTGGGTCCAACTGGTCGGCAATCACGAGGCGCTCTACCTGGGGCTGCCCCAGTTCCACTGGCCCGAACGGCTGCCGGGATCGTCCCAGGAGGTGGTGAACCGGTGGTGGGGGACCGCCCGGCTGCGGATCGCCGCCGCGGTCGAGATCGCCGACCGGGACGTGCATTGGCTGGTCACCCACGCCGGCCTGACCCAGGGTTTCTGGCGTCATTTCCTGGGCCTGCCGGACACCGCCGCCGGCGCCGCCCGGGCGCTCAACCGGCTGATCGGCAGCCTGCACGAGAAATGGCTGTTCCGGCCGGGCGTGATGGTGACCAGGACGTCCGACCTGTCCGCCGGACCGTTCTGGGCCTCCGCCCCGGACGAGCTGATCCCGTCCTGGCGGGAGGCCGCCCTGGAGATGCCGTTCGACCAGGTGCACGGGCACAGCTCGCTGGTGGACTGGGCGACCGGGCGGCACCTGGGCCGGCCCGAGCGGATCGGTCCGTTCCTCCAGGACGACCGGCTCCGGCACACCACCTCCCTGATCGGCGACCGGCGCATCGTCGGGGTCGACCCCGGGCACGGCCGGCGCGCGGCGCCCGCCTGGGGGCCGCTGGTGCTGGAGCGGGCCAGGGTGATCGCGCGCTGACGGCCGGGCGTCCGCAGCGCGCCGCGACCGGCGCGAAACTACGCTGACGGTCGTCGGGACCACGAGTCACGAATGCCCGGGAGGAACCGGCCATGCCCGCACTGGTCGTCGGGGTGCCGACGGAGATCAAGGACAACGAGAACCGCGTCGCCCTGCAGCCCGACGGCGCGCACGAGCTCGCCCACGCCGGGCACACCGTGCTGGTGCAATCGGGGGCCGGCCGGGGGTCCCGCTTCAGCGACGCCGAGTTCGCCGAGGCCGGCGCCACCGTCGTGCCCGACGCGGACGCCGTGTTCGCCGGCGCCGACCTCATCGTCAAGGTCAAGGAGCCCGTCCCGGCCGAGTACCACCGGTTCCGACCCGGCCAGCAGCTCTTCACCTACCTGCACCTGGCCGCCGACCGCGGGTTGACCGAATTCCTGCTCGACCGGCGGATCGACAGCATCGCCTACGAGACGGTGCAGACGCCCGACGGGCGGCTGCCGCTGCTGGCGCCGATGAGCGAGGTGGCCGGCCGGCTGGCGGTCCAGGCCGCCGCCCACCACCTGGAGAGCCCGGCCGGCGGCGCGGGCGTCCTCATCGGCGGGGTGCCCGGCACCCCGGCGGCCCGGGTGACGATCATCGGCGGCGGGGTGGCCGGCACCGAGGCGACCAAGATCGCCGTGGGCAGGCGGGGGATCGTCCGCGTCTTCGACACCAACCCGTCGCGGCTGGCCTACCTGTCGGACATCTTCGAGGGACGGGTCGATCTGGTCACCCCGAACCGGGCCCGGATGGCCGCCTACATCGCCGAGTCCGACGTCCTGATCGGGGCCGTCCTCGTGCCGGGAGCCAAGGCGCCCAAACTGGTCTCGCGGTCGATGATCGCGTCGATGCGCCCCGGCAGCGTCGCCGTGGACATCGCCATCGACCAGGGCGGGTGCTTCGAGACCAGTCGGCCGACCACGCATTCCGACCCGACGTACGTCGAGGAGGGGGTGGTGCACTACTGCGTGGCCAACATCCCCGGGGCGGTCGCCCGCACCTCCACCCTGGCCCTGACCTCGGCCACCCTGCCATACCTGGTGAAGGTCGCCGCCCTCGGCGTGCGGGGCGCCGTCGCCGCCGATCCGGTGCTGGCCCACGGACTGAGCACGCTGGCCGGCGCGCTGACCACCGAGCCGGTCGCCGCCGCCCACGATCTGCCCTACACCGACCCCGCTCGGCTGGTCCGCTCACCCGGGCGGGCGTGATCCGGACCGCGCGGGCTTGACAAGGTTGCCGAGGGTGACGACAGTCGTAGGCGTGTCGGGTGATCTGGGCAAGTCTGCCTGCGTGCTCGTCCGCCGTCGCGCGGTCGACCACATGCGGGTGTGCACGGCCATCTGTCGCTGACCGCCGGTCCTGTTCGACGCGTCGCGCCCGTCGTACCCGCCCGTCCCCCACCCTCGAAAGGCTGCCGTCGTGTCCGTGACCGATGAATTGCTGACCAACGCCACCCGCTACGCCTCGACCTTCGACAAGGGCGACCTGCCCCTGCCCCCGGGCCGCGGCGTCGCGATCCTGGCCTGCATGGATGCCCGGCTGAACGTCTACGGGCTGCTGGGGCTGTCCGAGGGCGATGCCCACGTCATCCGCAACGCCGGCGGGGTGGTCACCCAGGACGAACTGCGCTCGTTGGCCATCAGCCAGCGGCTGCTGGGCACCCGCGAGATCATCCTGATCCACCACACCGACTGCGGCATGCTGACTTTCACCGACGACGAGTTCCGGCGGGGGATCGAGGCGGAGACCGGCGTCAAGCCGGCCTGGGCGGCCGAGGCGTTCACCGACCTCGACCAGGACGTCCGGCAGAGCATCGGCCGGATCCGGGCCGACCCCTCGATCCCGGTCAAGGACTCGGTCCGCGGGTTCGTCTACGACGTCCGGGACGGCTCCCTGCGCGAGGTGGCCTGACCGCCGGCCCGCTTCCCGGCCGGGCCTGCCCGCGCGGATCAACAACCCCGGCGCGGCGGAAGTCGTCGACTCGCGTCCCACCGATCGCATCCGGGGTGAGTTGATCCGCGCAGTTGTCCCTAGTGACACCCGTCACGCCCGGGAAGTCGGCCCGGGCGATCGGCGTTCCCCTTGCGATATCGACGGAAAGGCACCACCCATGACGAACGGCGTGTTCCGGTTCCCCAACCCGGTGAACGAGAAGGTGGCCCGGACGGTCGCGGCCCTGGTGGTGGTGCTGACGGTGGTCATCCTGGTCTGGCCGTCGCCCTGGCTGCTGGCCGGGCTCGCGCTCGGCTTCTGGCTCAGAGTCCTGTTCGGGCCGCGGGTCTCGCCCTTCGCCGTGCTGGCCAGCCGGGTCATCGCACCCCGGCTGGGGGCGCCCCGGCTGGTGCCCGGCCCGCCCAAGCGGTTCGCGCAGGGCATCGGCGCCGCGCTGTCCACGGCCGCCCTGGTCGCGTTCCTGCTGGGCGCGACCACGGCCGCAACCGTCCTGGTCCTGATGATCACCGCGGCGGCGTTCCTGGAGTCGGCGTTCGCCATCTGCCTGGGCTGCCTGATCTTCGGCCGGTTGCAGCGGATCGGCGTCATCCCGGTGAGCGTCTGCGAGGCGTGCAACGACATCCGGCTGCGGCGGGTCGAGGGGCCGGCGACCGTCACCCGGTAGCGGCCCGCCGAGGGGACGTTCGACCGCGTCCGGCGGGCCGTTGGCCCGTCGAGCCGGGGGGCCCGGGCGCGTCAGGATTCAGGCGGCGATGCCGCCCGGTCCCGATGGCGGCATCGGGAGGAGAACCGATGACGTCCGGCACCGATCGCCGACCGTCCGGTGCGTCTCGCCGGCCGGTCCCGCTGCCCGGCCCGCTGGTCGGGAGTCCGGCCGCCCACGGGCTGTCCGCCGCCCTGGCCGTGGTCACGGTGGCGGCCACCGTCCCGGCGGTCGTCGTCGACGGGCTGCTCCAGGGCCCCCCGGCGATGAACGGATCCGCGCGGGGAACGGCCCTGGTCATGCTGGTGCTCGGGGTGCCGGCGCTGCTCGTCGGCCAACTGGGTACCCGGCGGTGCGTTCGCCGGGCCGTCCCGCTCTGGCTCGGCAGCGGCGCCTTCCTGCTCTACAACGCCTTCCTGCTGCTGTTCGCGACCCCGTTCAACCGCCTGTTCCTGCTCGACGTCGCCACCTTCTCCCTGGCCCTGTGGATGCTGGTGGCGATCGTGGCGGTGGTCGATGTCGCCGCCTTCGACCCACCCGGTTTCCCGGCCCGCCTACGCCGGACGATCGCCGTGATCACCTGGGTGGTGGTCGCGGTGAACGCGGCGGCCTGGCTGCGGCAGATCGGGCCGGCCCTCGGCTCCCGGTCGCCGGCGTTCCTGGCCGGCACCGGCCTGCCGACCGCCCCGACGTACGTGCAGGATCTGGCGGTGTGGCTGCCCCTGATGGCCGCCGCCGGGATCTGGCTCTGGCGTGGACTCGCCCGCGGTTTCCTGATCGTGGCGGCCATGCTGTCGATGTGGGTGGCGGAGAGCGTGTCGATCGCCGTCGACCAGGCCTTCGGCGCCGCCGCCGATCCTGCGGCGACGGTGGTCTCGGCCGCGATGACGCCGGTCTTCGCCGTGGTCGCCGGCCTGATCGCGATCCCGGCCGGGATCCTGCTGTACCGGTTGTGACCGGCCGTGACCGGCACGTCGGTGACGCGCACGGCCGCCTGGGTGGTGACCCTGCTGGTCGGCGCCGGGCCCGCGATCCTGGCCGACCTCCTGACCGGCACGGTCCCCGGATGGTTGCCACCGGCGCAGGTCGGCGTCCTGATCGGGGTCGTGCTGGCCGGGGTCCGGTGGCCGGCGCTGCGCCCCCTCGCTCCGTTCGCCGTGGTGATGGCCGCCCTCCTGGTGCTGCTGGTGCTGGTGCCCCGGGTCGACCTGTCCTGGCCGGCGCTGCAGCGGCTCCTCGGCGGTTCCGTCCTCGATGCGCGGATGCAGGCCGAGCAGACCGGCAAGTTGATCGTCACGGCGGCCATGCTCGGCCTGCTCCGGCTGCTGGGCTACCACCGGCATGACTTCTTCCTCGCCGTCGGCAATCTGCGCGCGCCCATCCGACTGGAACGCTGGTCCGGTTTTCGGCGGCCGGATCCGTGGTGGAAGTTCGGGCTCATCTGGGGCACCGGCATCGCGGTCGCGCTGGCGGTGGGCGTGGCCCTGTCCGGGCCGCCGACGGCCGGTCTGGGTAACGCCGCCGGACTGCTGCCCTCGATCCTGCTGTACGCGGCGATCAACGCCCTGACCGAGGAACTCACCTACCGCGCCCCCATGCTGGCCACGCTCGAGCCGGTCGTCGGCGATCGCGCCGCCGTTCGGCTCGCTGCGGTCTTCTTCGGTCTGGCTCACTACTTCGGTACTCCCGGCGGCCTGATCGGTGCCGGTCTGTCGATCTTCATGGGCATGATCCTGGGCAAGGCGATGGTCGAGACCCGTGGGTTGTTCTGGGCCTGGTGGATCCACTTCCTCGCCGACGTGGTGATCTTCACCTTCATCGGGCTCGACCTGTCCGGCTGACCGCGCCGGCGGCGCCGGTCAGGCCGGGGTGGTGACCGACCGGAACTCGGTCCGCCGGCGCAGGCGGAATCCCAGGTGCAGGTACAGCCCGATCGCCGGATTGGTCGCCAGCCCGTGCAGCAGCACCCGGTCGCCCCGGTCGGCGATGCCCGCGCCGACCGCCGACACCAGGCGGGTGGCCAGCCCGCGGCCCCGGTAGGCCGGATCGGTGCAGACGGCGCTGATCTCGGTCCAACCGCGCGGGTGGAGGCGCTCCCCGGCCAGGGCGACGAGCCGCCCGCGGTGCCGGATGCCCAGGTAGCGGCCGAGTTCGATGGTCCGGGGCCGGAAGGGCCCGGGCTCGGTCCGGGCCACCAGCTCGAGGATCTCGGGTACGTCGGCCGGACCCAGCCGTAGCGCCTCCGGGTCCGTCCGCTTCTCGAGCGCGACGTCGACCAGTTGCACCCCGGAGCCGATCAGGGTCGAGGTCCAGTCCGGCGGCGGGACGACCCCGGGTCCGGACACCGCAACGGTGACGCCCGGGCCGACCAGGGTGGCGACGTCGGCCCACGCCCGGGGGTCGGCCGGATCGGCCAGGCCGACGAACGGGGCGACGTCGGGGTGGTACCGGGCAGCCGAACCATTGCGCTGCACCAGGTGTCGGTGATGCGGGCCGGTCAGCGAGGCCCAGACGATCTCGTCCAGGATCTCCTCGCCGAGCGTCGGGTCGGGCTCCGGCAGGCGCACGGCGAGCGTCATGACGCCGCCCGGCGGGCGTCCGGCGCGGACCGGGGACGGGGCACTCGCAGGCCGAGATGATCGCGCAGCGTCGTCCCGGTGTAGTCGGCGCGGAACACGCCGCGTTCCTGCAGGATCGGCACCACGGTCCGGGCGAACTCGGCCAGACCGTCCGGGGTGATGTGCGGAACGAGGATGAAACCGTCGCTGGCGTCGGCCTGGACGTACCGGTCGATGTCGTCGGCGACCGATGCGGCGGTGCCGACGAACGTCTGCCGGGTGGTCACCTCGATCACCACCTCCCGCAACGACAGGCCCTTGCGCGCGGCCAGCTCCCGCCACTGGGCGGCCACGAGCAGGGGATCCCGGAAGTGCCGTACCGAGGCCCGGCCGCGGGACAGGGTGTGCTCGCCGAGCCGCGGCTCGATCTCGGGCAGCGGTCCGTCCGGGTCGTACCCGGACAGGTCACGGTTCCACAGCTGCTCGGCGAAGGCGATCGCGGTGGCTCCGCTGACCTGCTGGCGGCGCACGTCGGCCGCGCGTTCGGTGGCTTCCGCCGGGGTGTCGCCCAGCACGAAGGTGGCGGCCGGGAGCACCAGCAGGTCCTCCCGGCGCCGGCCGTACCGGGCCAGCCGGCCCTTGACGTCGGCGTAGAAGGCCTGACCGGCCTCGAGCGTGCCGTGCATCGAGAAGATCGCATCGGCCGAGGCCGCGGCGAACTCGCGGCCGGCGTCGGAGTCGCCCGCCTGGAAGATGACCGGCCGACCCTGCGGGCTCGTCGGCACGTTGAACTGGCCCTCGATGTCGAAGTGCCGGTCCCGGATGGCGAACGCACCCGGCGGCGGCCCGTCGGCCGCACCCGCCAGGAAGGTGCCGGCCGCCTTGTCCGGATCGACCCGGACCCCGGACCAGGAGTCGAAGAGCACGGTGGCCGCGTCCAGGAACGACTGCGCCCGCTCGTAGCGCTGCTCCTGCGGGAGGTACCCACCCCGCCGGAAGTTCTCCCCGGTGAACGCGTCCCACGAGGTGACGACGTTCCAGGCGGCCCGGCCCCCGGAGAGGTGGTCGAGCGTGGCGAACTGCCTGGCCACCTCGTACGGCTCGTTGAAGGTCGAGTTGATGGTCCCGGTGAGGCCCAGCCGATCGGTGACCCCGGCCAGCGCGGCGAGCACGGTGAAGGTGTCCGGTCGGCCCACCACGTCCAGGTCGTAGATCCGCCCGCCTTGCTCGCGTAGCCGCAGACCCTCGGCCAGGAACAGGAAGTCGAACTTGGCCTGCTCGGCGATCCGGGCGAAGCGCACGAAGGACTCGAACTCGATGTGGCTGCCGGAACGGGGATCGCTCCACACGGTGGTGTTGTTGACGCCGGGGAAGTGCGCGGCGAGGTGGATCTGCTTGCGCGGACGGTCGGCGCTCACGCCGGAACTCCTTCGGTGGTGGCGCGGGCCGGGGTGGCGCGGGCCGAGGTGGACACGGCGTAGCGGTTCTCGGGTCGGGCCAACCCCAGGCGCCCGCGCAGGGTGGTGGCCCCGTCGCCCACCGGCAGCAGGCCACGCGACGCCAGTTCGGGGACCAGGGTGTCCACGATCAGGTCGAGATCGTCGGGCAGCGCGCCGGGCCGCAACCGGAACCCGGTCAGGCCGGTCCGTCGCCAATCGGCCAGCAGCTCGGCCAGGGCGGTCGCCGGACCGGTGAAGATGCGCGCGTCCGAGGTCAGGGCTGAGCCGTCGAGAGCGTCCAGCCTGGCCTTGCGGTCGGCTCCGGACTCGCCCGGCCGGTCGAGGAACACGACCAGATCGCCGAAGACGTGCGGCGCCGGTCCCGCAGCTCGCACCGCCCGCACCAGGTCGGCCGCGTCGGGGGAGTCCCGCGGGGTGACGAACACCAGGTCGGCGTGCGCCGCGGCGAACCGGATCGGCCGGTCGCGCAGGCCCGGAGCCGCGTGGGCCAATGCCGCCACCAGCGGTTGTCCCTGGGGCGGCCGTGGAGTGATCGACGGCCCCTTCACCGAGAAGAACCGGCCGTGGAAGTCGATGTAGTGCAGCTTGTCCCGGTCGATGAACCGGCCGGTCGCGGCGTCGCGGATCTCCGCGTCGTCCTCCCAGCTGTCCCAGAGGCGACGGAGCACCTCGACGTAATCGCCGGCCTCGTCGAAGAGTTCGCCGATCAGCTCGCGGGCCGGCCCGGAGGTCAGGTCGGTCGGCTCGATCTCGGCGATGTAGCGGCGGCCGACGTGATCACCGTCGGCGGCTCGGGGGGAGACCTGGGCCCGCAGTCCGGCGCGGCCCAGGCTGACGTAGTCGAGGGTGGCCACGGCCTTGGCCAGGTGGAACGGCTCCGTGTGGGTGGTCGAGGCCGTCGGCACCAGCCCGATGCGCCGGGTCGCCGGCGCGATGCGCGCCGCCAGCTGGACCGCGTCGAGCCGCCCGCGGACCTGGTCGGTGCGCCCGTCGGGACCGCGGAAGTCGGTGGACTGCAGGCCGAACGAGTCCTCGATGGTGATCAGGTCCAACCCGCCCCGCTCGGCGGTCCGGGCCAGGTCCACCCAGTAGCCGGCGGTGAACAGCTCGTCCGGCCGGGCGGCCGGCTCGCGCCAGGCGGCGGGGTGCCAACCGGCTTCGTCCAGGGCGGCGGCGAGATGCAGGTGCGTCACGGTGATGCGATCCCTCGAAATGGTGGGGTATGGACATGGGACATGTCGGGTCGGACCGCGGCCGGGCCGGCCCGCGGGTCAGGCGACCGGGCTGGCCTGCCGGCTCAGGGCGCTCACGACCGCGCCGACGACGGCACCGTGCCGGTCGGCGTACTCGGTGACGACCGGGGTCAGGTCGGCCAGATCGGCCTCCTCCAGGAGCAGCGCGGGGACCGGCAGCGACGCCCCGAGGTCGGCCAGCACGGGACGCAGCTGCAGGTGGGCCAGGTGCCGGTGCACCGGTCCACCGGCCACCGTCAGCGGGACGACGACCGTGCGGGACAGCGATCCGGCGGGGAAGGTGTCCAGGAACAGCTTGAGCAGCCCGGTGTAGCTGGCCTTGTAGGTGGGGGTGGCCAACACCAGAACATCCGCCGCGCGGGCGGCCTCGACCGCGGACGCCGCGGCCGGGGACAGCCGCCAGGGAACGAGCAGGCCGGGCGCGATGGCGGCCAGATCGATCGGTTCGACGATCCGGGGATCCGCATCGGGCCGCAGCCGGTCGGCCAGGGCGGCGGTCAGCTCGGCCGCGGCGGTCAGGGTGCGGGAACCCGGCTTGGGATTGCCGACGACGGTGACGATGGTGGGTGCGGACATCGGCTCACCAGGCCAGGGTCGCGTGGGGGCCGGTCACCCGGCGCGGGGCCCGCTCACCCGCGTTGACCGCGACCGGGAGATGGTTGCCGGGCACCGGGGCCGGGCACGTGCCGAACTCGCTGAAGGCGAACGGGAGATTCACGGTCCGGTTGAAATCGATGACCACGGAACCGTCGTCACCGGGGGCCTCGACGCCGACGACGCGCCAGGGCGCGGTCAACCGGCCGTTGGTCGTGTCGGTGAACGCGAGAGTGAGCCGGCCGTTCGCGCCCGCGGTGGCGGTCAGCACGTGCTGCCGACCGTCCAGGACGACCTCGACCGTGCCGACGGCGGTGACCTGCTGGCGCAGATCGGGCCGGGCGGTCTCCACCGTCACCGGCGTGGGTTCGGCGAACGGGGTGAACCGCCCTCGGCGGACCCACTCCGGGCTGACCGGGAAGGTGGGTACGCCCTGAAAGGCCAACCGCTCGGGCGCCTTCGGGTCGCGGACGCGCACCGCGTCGCGTCCGCCTCGGCGCACCAGCTCGATCACGCGCTCGCCGTGCCGCACCCAGATGCTCGACCCGGCCTCATCGACCCGGGCGGCGATCGCGCCGCGCACCGGGGAGCCGGTGCCGGGCCCCTCGCCGATGACGAGCTCGGCCGGCCCGGCCGGCTCGACCGCGAGATGGGCCCAGCCGTCGCGGCTGTGCCAGCGGCCGGGCCGCCCGGGCAGGGTGGCCGGTGCCTCCGTCAGCCAGTGGAAGGCGGTGATGGACAGCCACCCGTGTTCGGTGCGCAGGTCGGCCTCCCGCTCGTCGTGCCAGCGGGTCCAACCCGCGGTGAGATCGGGCTGCCCGGCCGCCGGCGGCCGGTTGTCGGTGACGGTCATGATTCATCCTCGGAGCGACGGGGCATCGTGTCGGTTGGCGGTTGTCGGTTGTCGGTTGTCGGGTTCGGGGTCCGGATGGGTGGTGGCTCAGCTCGCGCCGGCCAGGACGCCCGCCCGGGGGGATCGCTCCGTCCCGGCCGCGGTGGCGGCCTCGGCGCCGGGGGCGGCCACGGTGCCGGGGGCGGGCGCGGGGCCGGGGTGAGCGGCGCGGGCCGCCGCCGCGTCGCGGGCGGCGACCTCCTGGCGGACGATCGGGATGACGTAACGGCCGACATCGATCGCGTCGTCGTAGATGTCGTAGCCGCGGGCGGACAGCAGGGTGATGCCCAGGTCGTAGTAGTCCAGGAGGGCGGCCGCCACCGTCTCCGGGGTGCCGACGAGCGCCGTTGAGTTTCCCTGCCCGCCGGTCAGGCGCGTCGGGGCGGTCCACAGCGCGCGGTCGTGCCGATCGGCGTCCGCCGTCGCGGCGAGCAGCCGCCTGGACCCGGCGTTCTCCGGCTCACCGATGTGGTGGTGGGGCGGTCGACCGGTCACCCCGCTGGAGATCCGGCCGAGGATCCGTTCGGCCTTCGCCCACGCCAGCTCCTCGGTCGGGGCGATGATCGGCCGGAACGCGATCTGCAGCCGAGGTCGGGGCCGGCCGGCCGCGGCGGCCGCCGCGTCGATCGAGGCGATCTGCTGCCGGGTGCCGGCCAACGGCTCGCCCCAGAGCGCGTACACGTCCGCCTCGGCTGCGCCGACCCGGTAGGCCGCCTCGGAGGAGCCGCCGAAGGACACCCGTGGTCGAGGGTGCTGGACCGGCCGGATGTCCGGCCGGTACCCGCGGATGTCGTAGTGGGTGCCCGGATGGTCGAACGCATCGGGCGATGTCCAGGCCTGCTTGACGATCCGGATGTACTCCCGGGTGCGGTCGTACCGGGTGTCCTTGTCCAGGTGGTCGCCCTCGGCGGCCTGGTCGGCCGTGGATCCCCCGGTGATGAAGTGCACCTCGGCCCGCCCACGGGAGAGGTGGTCGAGCGTCGCGATGGTCTTGGCGAAGAAGGTCGGTGCGGAGACGTTCGGGCGATGCGCGATCACCAGGTTGATCCGGTCGGTGTGCCCGGCGACGTATGCCGCCACCTGCGCCGGATCGGGCGAGCCCGAGTGGTAGGCGAACAGGATCCGGTCCCAGCCGTTGTCCTCGTGGGCCCGGGCCAACCGGCGGGTGTACTCCAGGTCCAGGATGTCGCCCCGGCGCGGCGTGACCTCGCTGGCCGGGTTGGTGCCGGCAATCCCCAGGAACTCAACGGGCATGGGAACTCTCCAATCGGTGGGGGCGGACGGGTGCGTGCGAGAACAGGGGGCGATCGGCGGCGGGCGGGCGAACGGCGGGACCGGCCAGCTCGAGCAGGATCTGCCGGGCGACCGCGTCGTTCTGCCGGAACCCCGGTCCGTTGAATCCCGGTCGCGAGAAGCCGGCCGAGCCGGCCGATCCCGACACGGACGGGCCGAGCAGGAACCGTCGTGGGTGCACCGACCGGTCGGCGCGGCGGGCGCGGGCGAGGTCGTCGGCCAGGAGCTGACCTCCACCCAGGGCCCGGCTGGAGGCGGCCGGTACCGGCTCGGCGGCCAACTCGCCGCGGTCCAGCAGGGCACGGATCACCGGATCCGTCGCGGATCGGACGTCGGGCCGGGGGAGCCGGGCGTCGACCAGGGCCCGGGCCCGGACGGTTCCGGGCACGGCCGGCGACCGACCGACGAAAAGCCCGTCCTGCACGGTCACCTCGAACTCGGGGCCGGCGAACCGGACCAGCCCGGCCCGATGCAGGGCGAGCAACTCGGCCAGCCGGCGCGGTGGCGGCCCGCTGGCCAGAAACGAAAAGAACCCGTGGAAATCGCCCTCGACGAATCGGATCCGATCCGCCGGCGCGATGAGTCCCCGGTTGATCAGAACGCCCAGCACCCCGTAGACGGTGAGCAGCGCATCGAAGACGGCGGCGTCGGCGGAGAAGTCCGGATCCGCGCGGCGTCGCAGGTCGGCCTCCACGTACTCGACGACGGCATCGGTCAGGTCGCGATGGGACCCGTAGAACCGCCCGGAGAGCGGCCGGTCGATGCTCGGCAGGTCGAACCGGTCCTCCTGGCGGGGGACCGCCCGCTCCACCAGCCGCGCGAACGCGTCCCCGGTCACCCGGGCCGCATCCAGCACGGTCCGGAAGTCCGCCCACGACATCAGCACCCGGTCCGGGTGGGCGGTGAACAGGCGCCGGTAGTGGGCGCCGGCCAGTTCCTTGGCGATCAGCGGCCAGACCACCCCGCGGAAGTCGACCGGCCGGCCGTCGTCGCCCGTGCTCGCCCGGACCGCCTCGACGGTGAAATACACCGGTGGGACCGGCACCGAGCCGGGAACGGCGTAGCCGATCTTCGCGTGGTACGGCACCCCCCGCCGGGATCCCACGTGCAGCACCGGCTCCCGACCGCTCGGGTGGTAGATCAGCCGGCCGTCCGCCGCCTCGTCGAACCGGCCGCCCCGGCCCTGGCCGAGCAGCACCATCAGGTCGATGAAGGCGAGCCCGAGGCCGCGGACCAGAACCGGTTCGCCGGGCCGCAATCCGGACAGGTCGAGGTCCGCGGTGTACCCCGGCGGCAGGTAGCTCAGCCCGTGCCGCTGCGCGGCGGCGGCGAGGCCTCGCTCCTCGTCGGTCAGCTCCCGGTCCAGGAAACCCTGGGCCAGCACGAGCACGTCGGCCACCAGCCGGGTGCCGTCCTCGAGCCGCACGACCTGCCGGCCGCCGGGACGGCTCTCATCCACCACGCCGACCGCCTGCCGGCGATGCTCGACGACCCGGACCCGATCCGGCAGCGCCGCGACCGCCCGGTCGAACGCCCACCGCAGGTAGTGCGACTGCACCCGCCGGGAGGCGAAGTCGTTCGGTCCGAGAGAGTCGGCCTCGGCGGCCAGCCCGTGCGCGACGAGGACCTCCCGGCCGGGCCCGGCGATCCACCGGTCCAGCGCGGGCCCGGGCACGATCGGTCCGGCGCAGCTGACCGACTCGTCGGTGAACACCGTGGTGTCCCTGGTCATCGAGTTCATCCACAGCAGGTCGCTCTGATCGCTCCGCCAGATCCGGCCGCCGCCGGCCGGATACGGATCGACGACGTGGATCTCCAGCGGACCGTCGGGCAGGAGTTCGGAGTTGGCCGCGATCCGCTCGACGAGGCCGACCGTGCGGGGCCCGCCGCCCACGAAGACCAGTGAGCGGGTCATCGCCGGGACCCGTTGACGGCCGTGGAATGCACGTGGCGCCGGTCGTCCGGTCCCCAGCCCGCCGCTCCGCCGACGGTCGCCAGGGGCTGGCTTCCCCGGATCTCGGGGTCCGCCGGGCGATGGTCCGGCGCCGTCCAGGCGGCGAGTCCGGCGCCGGGCACGAGTTCCTTGCCGAAGGCGAGCGGACCGATCGACTCCGGGTCCGCGGTGAGGTCGAAGCGCGGCGTGTAGCCCGTCCGCAGATAGAGGTCGCGGGCCTCGGGCTGGCGGGGCCCGGTGGTGAGATGGATACGCCGGTAGCCCAACTCGACCGCCGCCGCCTCGAGTTCGGCCATCACCCGGATGCCCAGCCCGCGCCGGCGGTGCCGGTGGGCGGTCCAGACCCGCTTGACCTCGGCGGTGGTCGCGTCGTACCGCCGGATCGCCCCACCGGCGACCGGCCGGCCGCCCTCCGTCAGGACGACGAAAGCACCGTGCGGCGCGACGAAGTCGGTCGGTGGGACCTCGGTGAGAGTGGTGTTCGGCGACGTCCGGCCGTAGCGGGTGCCGTACTCGACGACCAGGTCGGCCAGCAGCGGTCGCAGCAGCTCGTCGCCGGGATCGACCCGGTGGACCTGCAGATCGGCCGAGCCGGCCGACGGGGACACCCGCGGACCGGCGGCCGCGTCCACCCGGGCCGGCAGCGGACCGGACCGGCCGGCCGCGCCCGCCAGGGTGGCCAGGAACTCCTCGGTCACCTGGGCGACCGGGCCCAGCGACGGCGGCGCGATCAGGACCCCGCCGTCGGGGAAGGTCCGGATGTGCGCGGACGGAACGAACCAGCCCGGCGTCACGTGGGCCGCACCGAGCGACGACAGCAGGGGGCGCAGGGCGTAGTCGACCGCCAGCACGTGCGCCGGCGACCCGCCGGTCGCCAGCGGCAGCACGGTCTTGCCCCGCAGGGCGAACTGGGGGAGCAGGTCGAGAAACACCTTGAGCAGACCGGAGTACGACGACTGGTAGACCGGGGTCGCGACCACCAGCGCGTCGGCGTCACGGACGGCGCCGACGGCGTCGATCAGCGCGGGGTGGGTGACGTCGGCGGTCAGCAGCGACGCGGCCGGCAGCGTGCGGACGGGCAGGGTGGTGACGGTGTGCCCGGCGGCGGCCAGGCGCCGGTTGACGTGGGTGACCAGTGAGTGGGTACTCGACACCGGCTGCGGGCTGGCCGAAATGCTCAGGATCGTCGACATGGCTGCTCCGTGAGGGGAAGGGCGTGGTGGGCGCAGGTGTCCGGGGCCATCTCACGGGCTCCCGGCATGGGCCGCGGCGGCCGCGCGGTCGCTGCGCAGCCGGAACAGCGAGGGCGGGTCGGCCGTGCCGTCGACCAGCCCGACGACCAGCTCACCGATGGCGGGAGCGAACTTGAAGCCGTGGCCGGAGAATCCGGCGGCGACCGTGATCGGGCCGGCCCGGTCGATCACGAAGTGGCCGTCCGGGGTAGAGGTGTACAGGCAGGTGGTCGCGTGCGCGGTCGACGCATCCACCCCGGGGATCCAACGGGAGGCGTAGTCCCGCAGCCGCGCCACCCCGGCGGGATCGGCGCGGAAATCGCGGTCGTCGGGGCCCGTGCGGGGTCCGGTGCCGTGCTCACCGACCTTGACGCCGTCCGGCGAGGCCAGCCCGTAGATCCCGGCACCGGTGTGTCCGGCGCCCGGATGGTGCAGGAAGCTGGGCCAGCCCACCGGGGTCTGCGCCGGAACGAAGTGAACGGGCTGCTCCTGGGTGGTGACCAGGTCGGGCAGCCGGCGGGCGATCGCGGGTACCGCGGCCAGCAGGGACGCGGTCCAGGCGCCGGCGGATACCACGACCTGGTCGACGCGGAACGCCCCGGAGGCCGTCAGGACCCGGACCCCGGATGGCGCGAGGCGCAGGCCGGTCACCGGGGTGTGGAACCACGTCCGGGCCCCGGCCTCCCGCGCCTGACGGTGCAGGGCGGCCACGGCATGGTCGGCGTGCAGGCGGCCGGCGTCGGGGTGATGCAGCACCATGCCGTCGAAGCGCAGCCCGGGCCACCGGGCTGCGGCCTGGTCGGGCGTGAGCGTCGTGTGCTCGATCCCGAGTTGCCGCAGCATCCGGGTCAGGCGACCCACCGCACCGGGTTCGCCGTGATCGACGGCCCCGGTCCGGGCGTAGAACCGTCGCCCGTCCAGCCGTTCCAGCCGGCGCCAGAGCCGGGCCGCCCGGCCGGCCAGGCCGACGTAGTCGGCCAGTGGGTAGGAGTACCGGAAGATGCGCGAGCTCCCGTGGGAGGCACCCCGGGCGTGCCCGGGGGCGTACTGCTCGAACAGCACGACCCGATGTCCCCGGTCCGCCAGTTGCCAGGCGGCGGCCGAGCCGATGGCGCCGCCACCGATGACGGCGACGGTGTGCGGCTCGACGGCGGTGCTGCGGGACATGATGCCTCCTCTCGGATCTCGTGATGGATTCGGTGAGCGGTCGGTGGGCGCGCGTCAGCCGGTCTTGGGCAGGCCGGGCGGGTTGAGCTCGGACGCGGCGACCGCCTCGCTGGCCAGATTCCAGCGGTCGAGAACCTGCTGGTACGTACCGTTCTCGATGGTGTGCTGGATCGCCGCCTGGAATGCCGGGGCCAAACCGTTGTCCTTGGCCGTCAGCACCGCGATCTCGCCCTGCAGGGCGTCTCCGGCGCCCGAGTACGTGGCGACCACCTTGGTCCGGCCGGTGCTGGCGGCGTGGTACTGGGCGGTGGGGTTGGGCCCGAGGTACCCGTCGATGCGTCCCGAGTCCAGGGCCAGGTAGTAGTCCGTCGAGTTCTGGAAGTACTTGATGTCGATGGGCGCCAGACCCTCCGCCACGTTGGCGTCGTTCCAATCGACGAGCAGCTTCTCCTGGTTGGTGCCCGACCCGACCGCGATGACCTTGCCGGCCAGATCCTTTCGGCTGGCGACCGTCCATGGATCGTCGATCCGGGTCTCCAGGGCGAGGTTGTCCTGCCGGTAGGTGGCGAAGTCGTACTTCTCCTTGCGCTCCTCGGTCACCGTGACGTTGGAGATGAACGCGTCGGCCTCGCCGGAGTCGATCCGTACGAAGTTCTGCGCCCAGTCGGCCGTCTGCAGGTCGACCTGCAGTCCCAGGACGTCGGCGAACAGGGAGGCCAGGTCGACCTCGGATCCGATCAGGGTCGTGTCGTCGGTGGCGTAGAAGCGCAGCGGCGGGGCCGTCCCGGCGGAGCCGGTGACCCGCAGGGTGCCGCGGTCGCGGATCGCCTGCGGCACCAGCGACGCGATGGCGTCCACCTTCGCCGTGGTGATCCGGTTCTGCTCGGGGTCGAGGTTGAACTGCACGGCCTGGGCGGCGGCCGGTGAGGCCGACCCCGCGCTGGCCTCGGCGCCGCTCGCGGCCGACGTGGAACCGTCGGCGCCGCTGGAGGATCCGCCGCAGGCGCTGATCGCCAGGGCCGCGGCGACCAGCGCCCCGGTCAGCGCGAGCAGGCGTCCGGTACGGGTGAACATGGTGGTCCTTTCGGTGGGGTCGGCCGGGCGGGAGCGCCCGGGCCGGGATGTGGCGGGTGTCGAGTCAGAGCACCTTGGACAGGAACGCCCGGGTGCGGTCGTGGGTGGGGTTGTCGAGGACCTGGTCCGGCGGGCCCTGCTCGATGACGACACCGCCGTCCATGAAGATCACGGTGTCGGCGACCTCGCGGGCGAAACCGATCTCGTGCGTGACGATGATCAGCGTGCGACCCTGGCCGGCCAGCGTCCGGATCGCCTCCAGCACCTCGCCGACCAGTTCCGGGTCCAGCGCCGAGGTCGGTTCGTCGAAGAGGATCACGGCCGGATCGAGGGCCAACGCGCGCGCGATGGCCACGCGCTGCTGCTGGCCACCGGACAGCTGTCGCGGGTAGGCACCGGCCTTGTCGGCGACGCCGACGGCGTCCAGCAGGTCGCGGGCCCGCGCGGTGATCTCCGCCCGCCGGCGCCGCGCCGCGCGGCGCAGGGGTCGCCGGCCGATGCGCAGCGCCGCCAGCGGGGCCTCGACCACGTTGTCCAGGACCGTCAGGTGCCCGAACAGGTTGAAGCTCTGGAAGACGAAACCGACCCGTGCCCGCTGGCGCAGGATCTCGCGTTCGGGCAGTTCGTGCAGTTTGTCGCCCTTGAGCCGGTACCCTATCGGCTCGGAATCGACCAGGATAACACACTTGTCGACCTTTTACAGGTGATTGATGGCGCGCATCAGGGTCGACTTGCCCGACCCGGAGGGGCCGAGGACGACCGCGACCTCACCCCGACGCACCCGCAGGTCCACCCCGTTGAGGACGTCGAGCGCCCCGAACGACTTGTGCACGCCCAGCACCTCGACGGCGTACTCCGGATCGCCGATGACGGCCGGTGCGGCCGCGGTGGCCGGTGCCTGGATCAACCTCGTGCTCATCGGGTGTGCTCCGCGGACTGGCGCCGGGCCCGGGCGGACCAGTCGGCCAGGTGGGCGCGGGCCTTCTGCAGGGGCGTCAGGGGCATCGTCCGGACGGCGCCCTTGGCGTAGTGCCGTTCGACGTAGTACTGGACGATCGACAGGGCCGTCGTCATCAGGATGTACCAGACGGTGGCCACCATGAGCAGTGGGACGACTCGCCCGTTGCGGCCGTAGATGACCTGGACCTGGTAGAAGAGCTCGGCGATCGCCATGGTCGAGACGATCGAGGTTCCCTTGAACAGGCTGATGACCTCGTTCGCCGCGTTGGGCAGGATGCCGCGCATCGCCTGGGGCAGCACGATCCGGAAGAACTGCCGGCGCCGGGGGATACCGAGGGCGGCGGCTGCCTCCACCTGGCCGTGATCGACGGAAAGAATTCCCGCCCGGACGATCTCGGCCGAGTAGGCGGCCTGGTGCAGGCCCAGTCCGATGACCGCCGCGGTCATTCCGCTGATGGTGGAGTTTACGTCGAACGTGGCCAGGGCGGGGCCGAACGGCACGCCGATCGACAGCGTGTCGTAGAGGTAGGCGATGTTGAACCAGAACAGCAGCTGCACGATGAGCGGGATCGATCGGAACGCCCAGACGTAGGTCCAGGCGATCGTCTGCAGCACCGGGTTCTTCGACAGCCGGGCGGCGGCGATGGCGACACCGAGGGCGAAGCCCAGCACCGTCCCGTAGATCGTGAGCTGGATGGTCAGCCACATCGCCTGCAGGACGACCGGCGCGGTGAAGTACTTGGCGAAGGTCGCCCAGTCCCACCCGGAGTTCGTGGCCAGCCCGTTGACGAACTGCGCGACCACGATCAGGGCGGCGGCGGCCGACAGCCAGCGCCAGGGATGGCGGGCGCGGACCACCGTCAGCGTGGACGGATCAATGCGCCGGGCGGCGATGTCGACCGGATCCGCCGCGGGGGCGGCCGGTCGGGCATGGACGGGAAGGGTCGTCACGGGGGTTCCTCGGAAAGGTGGATCCGGCGGGGGACACGGGACGCCCGACGTCGAAACGAGTCGAGGGTCGCGCGAGCCACGGCGCGGCGAAGCCGCTACCGTCGAGTGCTGCCCGGCTGGGCGTCAGCGGCGACAGAGACCGCTGGCCAGCCACCCGTGATCGACGTGCCGCCGCCGGGACAGGTCCCGTCGATCCGCACTGCGTGCCGTCATGTCTTCCTCACCCGGTGGTCTCGGGTTCGGGGAACCCGCGCTTGCCGCAGACAATGGGTCTGCTGCCGTGTCGTCACCCGGAGCACCCCACCGCGGTGGGAGGGTTGCCGCCCAGCAAGCCGGGGCTTGATGCTGGAACTCATGACCTTCATTGCAGCCTACGGACGGAATGTGTTCGCGTCAAACGGCTCTGCTGTGATGTGTGCCGGACGAGGCGGTTTCGTCGGCGGGGCCGAGCCAGGTGTGCGGGTTGAGAATGCCGGTCGGGTCCAACACCTGCTTGAGGCGGCGTTGCAGCTCGATACTGGACCCGTCCAGCTCCGACCGCAGCCAGGGCCGCTTCGTGATGCCGACACCGTGTTCACCGCTGATGGTTCCGCCCAGCGCCAGGGCGGCCCTGACCAGTTCGTCGGCGGCGTCCAGCAGGCGGGCCGGCGGCCGCTCGTCCGCCGGTGATCGGGGCGCGCTGAGAACCGGGTGCAGGTTGCCATCGCCGACGTGTGCGACCACGGCGCTGTCCAGCCCGTGCCGGCGCGCGATCGCCTCGATCGCCTCGATCGCGGCCGGGACGGCCGAGCGGGGCACGGCCACGTCCTCGCCGATCAACCATTGGTCGGTACCGAAGCCCCGGCCGTGCCGGCGCAGCCAGAACCAGCGCTGCGCGGCCGCCTCGTCCGGCAGCTCGACGACGCCCCCGGCCCGCGTGAGGGCATCGGCGACGACGTCGATCTCGGTATCGGCGCCGAACCCGTCGGTCTGTGCCAGCAGGAGCGCGCGGCCGCGGCCGGCCAGGTCGGTGCCCTGGGCCTCGTCAATGGCGCGCAGGGCGCCGTGGTCGAGCAACTCCAACGCGCTGGGCCGGGCCCCGGCCCGGGCGATCGGGGTGACGGCGGCCGCTGCCGCCGATGCCGAGTCGAAGAAGGCGATGGCGGTCCGGGTCCGCGCCGGCCGGGGGAGCAGCCGGACGGTCGCCTCGACCACGACGCCCAGGGTTCCTTCGGACCCGACGAACAGCCCGGTCAGGTCGTAGCCGACGACGCCCTTGAGTGTCCGGCGTCCGGTCCGCAGGATCGAGCCGTCGGCCAGGGCGACGGTCAGCCCGAGAACCGAATCCCGGGTGACGCCGTACTTCACGCAGCGCAGACCGCCCGCATTCGTCGCGATCGTCCCGCCCACCGTGGCGATCTCATGACTGGCCGGGTCGGGGGCGTAGAGCAGCCCCTGCCGGGCCGCGGCCCGGTCCAGATCGGCCACGATCACCCCGGGTTGCACGACCGCGACGCCGTCGTCGGCGTCGATCTCGAGGATCCGGTCGAGCCGCGCGGTGGACAGGACCAACGCCCCGTCGGGGGCGGCCGCGCCCCCCGGCCCCGCGCGGCCGGCGCCCCCCCGCCCCCCCGGAACCCCCCCCCCGGGCGCCGCCCGCACGGGGGGGGGGGCCCCGTGCCCCCGGGGCGG
>NZ_JBMDXT010000543.1:0-8596 GCF_048594475.1 Nakamurella sp.
TGGGGTGGGTTCCACCCCGCCAGCATTCCAGGCGCGCGGCCGGGAGGGGCGGTCGGCAGGCGCCGCGGGCCGACCGAAGGTCGCTCCGGCCCGGCGCGCCGGCGGGGGAGCGGGGTCAGAAACCCTCGGGGCACCAGGGCGCGACCGGGGTGGACAACGCCAGGCCCAGCCGGCGGGCCGCATCCGCCGAGCCGGACACCGCGCCGGCCGCGACGAGCCGGCCCAGCGGGGTACCGCCCAGGAAACACGCCCCCAGCTCGCGCGCGTGCATCCGCAGCTCGGCGGCGGCCCCGGTGCGGGTCGCCCGGCCGCCGTCCGGGCCCACCTCCAGCCGCCAGGTCCCGGCGTTCCAGGGGCACAGATCGTCCTCGATCGCGACGTCCACGGTCGTGCCCACCGCGTAGGACCGCAGAGGCACGGCCCGCTCCAGATCGACGATCCGCAGCCAGACGTGGTCGTGCGGGGTCAGCGTCAGCGACCGCCGATCGGCCAGCAGGTCCTGCAGCGGGTCGTCGGGCCAGCCCAGGGGGTACTCGACCCGGCCCGTGAGGTCCAGATCGAGCACGAACCGCCAGAGCGAGGCGTGGGCGACGCCGGTGGCCGCGATCAGGTCCGTCACGACCACCGTCCACGTCTCGTCCCGGCCCACCCAGGACGGCCGGACCCGGTAGCCCACGACGCCGTCCGGGTGCATGGCCCACCGCCGCTCGGACAGGCCACGGCGCTGGAACTCGTGCTCGGCGAACCGGGTGTGCCAGGTGCCGTCCGGCCGGCTCAGATGGCCGGGGGTGGCCGGGGCGACGCGGTCCCACAGGGCGCGGGCCCGGGCGGACGCGACCTCCGTCGAGCAGGCTCGCACCGGTTCCACGGGCACCGAGGCCGCGAACGGCGCGCCGTGGGGAAGCCGCAGCTCGGCGGCGTCGATCGCCCGCCCGTACCCGTACCGGCCGTAGATCACGCCCTCACTGGCCGTCAGGACGGCCACCGGCTCGCCCGCGGTCGCGTGCAGGCCGTGCAACTGGTCGCGCATCAGTGCGGACAGGATGCCGCGCCGCCGCCAGCCGGCCCGCACCGCGACGAACGTGACGGCGGCGACCGGGTGCGGGTGGCCGCCGGGGAAGGTCATCGCCTTGGGCAGGACGGCCGCGGACCCGACCAGCAGTTCGTCGTGGTCCGGATCCCGGACCCCGGTGAGCCGGGCGCCGGCCAGCATCGGGCGGGCGATCCCGTCCAGGAAATCGTCGGGGGGATCGATGTGGAAGGCGGCGTTGTCGAGGCGGAACAGGTCGGGCAGGTCGGCCTCACCCAGCGGCCGGACGGTCCAGAGTCGGAACTCAATCCGGCCACTGTGCCGCACCCGCCGCGCCGGCGCCGGTGATTTTCCGGCGACCGGCGGCGGGCGGGATCGAACGGGCGGACCGGCCGCCGGTCCCGCGGATCAGTGCGTGGCCGGCGTCCGCGGCTGGCCGATCTTGTCCAGCAGCTGGACGAACTCGGCGTTGTCGATGTCGTAGGGCTTGCCGCCCTTGATCCGGTCGAACTCGACGGCCCGCAGCTGGTCGCCCTGCTCCTCGTCGTGCCCGACGACGCCGGAGATGCCGCGGAGCGCGCAGCCGACGGCGTAGTCGGTCATCGACTTGATGAGCAGCAGGTCGGTGTCGTCGGCGCGGGCGGACCGGGCGAAGTAGCCGGACTTCTGGACGAGCACCTTCTCCGCGCCGAGCCGTCCGGCGAATTGCTTGGCGAACCACTGGCCCGGGTTGATCTGGTCCAGCTTGACGTGCCCGAACGGGTCCCGGGGGATGTCCTCGCCGGCCGCTTCCATCTCGGCGACGATGCTGTCCACCCCGGCGCCCTCGGACAGGAAGATGGTCACGTTGCCCACGGTGTCCATCACCTGCCGCAGCCGGGTCGCCTCCGCCTCGAGGTCGAACGTCGCCTCCGGCACGTAGACGGCGTGGATGTTCCACGCGTCGCGGGACAGCCCGAACTCGGGCAGCCAGCGCTGGGTCGACAGCCACCGGTCGTAGGCCTGCGCGGTGGCGGCCGTCAGCCAGCCGCAGTGCCGGCCCATGATCTCGTGCACGATCAGCATGCGGGAGTTGGCGTTGTGCTCGGCCACGACGTTGCGGGCGAACAGCGCGCCCTGCTCGGCCGCCGTCCAGGCGCCGAGCGAGTGCCTGATCGGCACGATGTCGTTGTCGATCGTCTTGGGCAGCCCGACGACGGTCAGGTCGTAGCCGTTCTCCTTCAGGAACCGGGCCAGGTCCGCCGCGGTGGTGGCGGTGTCGTCGCCCCCGATCGTGTGCAGGACGTCGACCCCGTCCTCGACGAGCCGGTTGGCGGCGACCTCGAGCGGGTTCTGCCCCTCGGTGATCAGGCCCCGCTTGAGCAGGTCCTTGGTGTTGGTCAGCTTGACGCGGGAGTTGCCCAGTGGCGAGCCGCCGAACTCGTGCAGCAGCGCGGCCCGGGCCCGAACGGCCGGCGTGACGGCCAGGAAGTCCTTGGCCAGCAGCCCCTGGTAGCCGTGCCGGTACCCGATGATGTCGACCTCGGGGACGAGCTGGGAGTACCGGTTGATCAATCCGCCGACGGCCGCGGACAGGCAGGGGGCGAAGCCGCCGGCGGTGAGCAGCGCGACCTTGCGCATGGTGATCGGGACCTTCCTGGAACGCTGTCGAGCGGGACCGATACAGCGTAGGACCGCCCGGGCGCGGCCGGTGGCCGGGTCCGGCGGGCCGCGCGGGCGGGCGCCGGCGGCGGGCCCGGGCGCGGAACCGGCCAGGAACGGACCCGGAATCGGCCCGGAACCGGCCCGGAATCGGCCCGGAACCGTTGGGGAATGGGCTCGGAATCGGTGGGGAATGGGCTCGGAACCGAAGGGGAATGGGCCCGGAACCGGTGGGGAATCGGCCCGGAATGGGCCCGATGGCCCGACGGAGCCAAAGGACGCCGGGTCCGGCGAACGGTTGTCGGACGCCCGGTGTGACCACCGTCATAGGCCAAACGACCCAGTCCGGGTGATGCGTCCGGCTCGACCCGACCGGGCCGTGTTTGCCCTGCTGGGGCGGCAATAGTGACTGACGGTTTGCGTGGCAGACAACGCAGCGGTCATCGAAGCGTGAACTCGACCACGTTGACCACGTCTTGATCGATCCAGCAGACTGTTCACAGATCACCGGACGTGCATTGACGGTCACGACCGAGGGTCACACAGAGTGAAAGTCACGAGCGTTCGTCGCGGAACGCCGGATCGATGCGGGCGAGCTGACATCGCCAGGGCATTGCGGCCCGAGGGGTGCATCGATCGTTCGAGAACCTCCGTTGCCCACCTGCCGGAGACCAGAAGACCCCGCTCACCTGCCGAGCCGTCCCGATCTCTTCCATTGGAGGAGTGCTCACACCATGTCCCTGAACGAAGATCAAAACGAAATGCTTGCGCCGGAGTCCGGCGTCCGCGAGTCCGACGACCGCCGCCGCGGCGCCCGTGACTCACCCTCGCTGATGATGCTGGTGCTCGTCGCCACCATCGGCGTGCTTCTCTACACGACCTTCCTGTTCGACTTCTCGAACCGTGGCAACTGGATCCCCTACCTGATGGTGCTGGCGGCCGAGTCCGTCATCATCCTGCAGGCCCTGATCGCGCTGTGGACCATCCTGTCCAGCGGGCACAACCCGCGCGGCTACCGCTTCCACAACGCGCAGAACCGGATCTACGGGCCCGACCACAAGACCATCGAGCCGGGCACCGACCTGACGGCCCTGCCGATGTACCTGCACGAGTCGCCCGTCGAGCTCGACGTGTACATCACGACGTACGGCGAGGACCTGGCCACCGTGCGCCGGACCGTGACCGCCGCGCTGGCGATGCACGGCAAGCACAACACCTACATCCTCGACGACGGCAAGTCCGACGACGTCCGCGCGCTGGCCGCCGAGCTGGGCGCCGAGTACATCGTCCGTGAGGGCAACAAGGGCGCCAAGGCCGGCAACATCAACAACGCGCTGACCGTGACGACCGGCGAGTACTTCGTCGTGCTCGACGCCGACTTCGTGCCCAAGGAAGACTTCCTCTACCAGACCGTGCCGTTCTTCGCCGAGGCGAACGTCGCCTTCGTGCAGACGCCGCAGGCCTACGGGAACCTGCACAACCTGATCTCCCGCGGCGCCGGCTACATGCAGTCCGTCTTCTACCGGTTCATCCAGCCGGGCAAGAACCGGTTCAACGCCGCGTTCTGCGTCGGCACCAACGTGATCTACCGCCGCACGGCCATCGAGTCGATCGGCGGCATCTACGAGCAGTCCAAGTCCGAGGACGTCTGGACCTCGATCAAGCTGCACGAGAGCGGCTGGAAGACGGTCTACATCTCCACCGTGCTGGCCGTGGGCGACACCCCCGAGACCATCGAGGCCTACACCAAGCAGCAGCAGCGCTGGGCGACCGGTGGCTTCGAGATCCTGCTCAAGAGCAACCCGTTCTCGCGCAAGCGCAAGCTGACCCTGGACCAGCGGCTGCAGTACTTCGGCACCGCGACGTTCTACCTGATCGGCATCGCGCCCGGCATCCTGCTGCTGGTCCCGCCGCTGCAGATCTACTTCGGCCTGGCGCCGATCAACTCGGGCGTCAGCTTCGGTACCTGGCTGCTGTACTACGCCGGCTTCTACTTCATGCAGGTCGTCGTCGCGCTGTACACCATCGGTTCGTTCCGGTGGGAGACCCTGATGCTGGCCGCCGCGTCCTTCCCGATCTACGGCAAGGCGCTGGTCAACGCGGTCTTCGGCAAGGACACCAAGTGGCACGTGACCGGGGCCCAGCGTCGCAAGGCCTCGCCGTTCAACTTCATCACCCAGCAGCTGATGGCCTTCGTCTTCCTGGCGATCACCTCCGTGGTCGGCATCTGGCAGGCCATGACGGTCAGCGCCTTCACCCTGGCCCTGCTGTGGAACCTGCTGAACACCTTCGTGCTGGGTGCCTTCGTGGTGACCGCGTTCCGCGAGAGCCGGCACAACCGGCGCGAGGAGAAGGGCCTGCCGCCCAAGGGCAGCGCCAAGGTCGCGGCCGAGGCCGCCGCCCGGGCCGCCAGCAACGCACAGATCGGTTCGGGCCTGTCCGAGCGGACCTACGAGGGTCTGCCCCCGGTCGCCGCGGCCCGCTGACCCACGATCCCGTCAGGACGACGAGGTCCGTTCGGCGCCGGTGACGGCCGGCGCGCAGCACCGCATCACCCCAACCGAAATGTCCCTGGTGTGCCCTCGGGCCACCCCTGGATCCGGCTCGCCGGGTCCGCGATAGCACAGGAGTCACCCACATGTCTTGGCGCAAGCGAATCGGTCTGGCCCTCGGCCTGCTGTCCGTGCTGGTCCTGGCGGCCGGCCTGACCATGGTCGTCAACTACAACAGCGGCAAGGTGGAGAGCAAGTCCGCCTCTCTGGCCGCGTCCGACTACCCGGTCGGCACCGACTACTCCGGCACCATCACCGCCCAGTACGTCAAGGTCGGCGACCAGGTCCAGGCCGGTCAGCCGCTGTTCGAGGTCGAGTCGGCCAACCTGCAGCGTGACCTGGCCCAGGGCCTGGTCAACAAGGACAACCTGACCCACGAGGTCAAGGACGACAAGACCCTGGTCATCACCGCCACCAACGCCGGCCAGGTCGACGAGATCAACTACGCCCAGGGCGCCTTCGTCCCGGCCAACTCGACCATCGCCACCGTCCAGGAGGCCGGCACGATGTACGTCGAGGCCGACTTCCTGCTCTCGGCCAAGGACTTCACCCGGATCCCGTCCGGGGCGAGCGTCGACGTCGTGCTGCCGAACAACCAGCAGGTCTCGGCCACCGTGCAGCAGCTGCAGGTCCGCACCGACGACGGCCAGGCCCGCACCACGATCCGTGCCTACAGCGACGAGCTGGCCAACGGCACCGGCCTGTTCACGGTCGGTACCCCGGTCCAGGCCACCCTGCACCTGACCAACGACGGCGTGGTCACCGACGTGACCAACACCGTGACCGGCTGGTTCGGCCAGAACACCTGACGGCCCACCGGGTGCGCCGGAGGTCCGGCCCACCGGCCGCCGCCGGCGCACCCGCCCCCGTCCGCCGACCGATACGACACCCACTGGATGAGATGACTATCAACCGAAACGACCGACACTCGATCTCAGCAACCGGCACCGCCCGCCCGGCCCGCACCGTCCGCTCAGCCTTCGTCAAGCCGATCCTGTTCGTCGCCGGCGCCGCGCTGGTCGCCGGTTGCACCGCGACCGGCGGCAGCGAGACCGGCTCGACCACGGCCACCGGCGCCGGCGGCAGCAGCACCGCGGCCGCGGCATCGCCCGCGGACATCACCGCCGATCTGGCGGCGATGACCAAGAAGGACGTCGCCAAGATCGCGCCGACCAGGTTGGCCGACGGCCTCGTGCCGCCGACCAACCGGTGGTTCACCGGTCTGGTGTTCGGCGATCAGCCGCAGCCGGTCTTCCCGATGCCGCTGTCCGCCGCGCTGACCGACCAGGGCTTCGCGCTCGGCCTGCCGAACGTGACGGCGTCCGAGAAGACGATCATGGGCGGGAACAACCCGCAGATCCAGGTCCCGCTCGGCGCGGCATCGATGAAGGTCACCGCTTACGACACGCTGTCGGTCACCTCGACCTACTCCGACGCCGGCGGCAAGACCCTCGGTTCGGTCATCCTGGTGCAGGGCTCGCCGTTCGTCACCTACACGGCGGCGGCGGACCAGAGCATCGCCCTGGAGCCGATCTTCAAGAGCACGTCGACCGCGAACACGTTCACCACGACCGTCGACGGCCATGAGTACGGCCTGGTGGTCGGCAACGGCGCGACCGTGGACGACGCCGGCAAGGTCACCCTGCCGGCAGGCTCGACGATGACGCTCTACGGCGCCCCCGACGGCGGCACCGTCGAGTCCCTCGCGGCGCTGGCGGCCGACCCGGTCGTGAGCACCTCCGTCGACCACGCCGTCAACGGCGACACGGTCAGCACCACGCTCAAGTACGTCACCGCGAACGGCGGCGACACCGCGATCGTCCCGATGGCCGGACAAGCCGTGGACGGCGGCGACGGCGACACGTCCAAGGGCACCGGGACCTACGCCAGCATCTACGGCACGATGGACCTGTACACCGGATCCTCGCTGACCACCACGGCGCCGGTCACCGAGCCCTCCTCGGAGCTCGACCTGTCGGAGCTGTCGGACGAGGACAAGACCGCCCTGATCGAACAGATCAAGACCGACACCGCGTCGATCGATTTCGCGGCGTCCGCGACCGACACCTACTTCGGCGGCAAGATGCTCTACCGCGCGGCGAACCTGCTGACGCTGGCCGAGCAGTTGGGCGTCACCGACGCCGCGACGACGCTGCGGACCGGGATCACCGGCGAGCTGGACAAGTGGCTGAACCCGGCCGGCTGCCAGACCGCCGCCACCAAGTGCTTCGTGTACGACGAGAACATCAAGTCGATGATCGGTCTGGAGGCCTCGTTCGGCTCCGACGAGCTCAACGACCACCACTTCCACTACGGCTACATCCTGTACGCGGCCGCCGTCGTCGCCAAGGGCGATGCCGCGCTGGTCGAGAAGTGGGCGCCGGTCGCCGATCTGCTGGCGGCCGACATCGCCTCCGCGCAGGCGACGGCGGACTTCCCGCAGTACCGGAACTTCGATCCGTACTCCGGTCACGCCTGGGCGTCGGGTTCCAGCCCGTTCGCCGACGGCAACAACCAGGAGTCCAGCAGCGAGTCGGTCAACGCCTGGAACGCACTGGCGCTCTGGGAGCAGGTCCGCGGCAACACCGATCTGTACAACCAGGCGGTCTGGATGATGAGCGTCGAGGCCAACTCGGCCAAGCTCTACTGGACCAACACCGACCTGTCGGAGTTCCCGGCGTTCACCCACAAGATCGCGGCCCTGAACTGGGGCGGCAAGCGGGACTACGCCACCTGGTTCAGCCCGGAGCCCGGCGCGATGCTGGGGATCCAGCTGATCCCGATGGGGTCGTACTCGACGTACCTGGCCGGCGATGCCGACCGGATCAAGGCGAACCTGGCCGAGGCGGCCCAGGGCGGGTACGGCGTCCAGTTCGGCGAGTACATGGTCCAGTACCTGGCGTTGGCCGACCCGGCCGCCGCCCGGTCCGAGCTGGCGAACCTGCCGGCCGAGATCGACAACGGGACCACCAAGTCGTACGTGATGGCCTACGTGTTTTCGCGGGGCGACGCGTCCGGTTCCTGACGGCGGCGCTCGACGCCAGTAGTACCGATCATTCAACCAAGGCCTCACCCCCCGGCGACTGGACCGTCAACCCGCCGGCCGGGAGGTGAGTGGGGGAGCCTCGGTCGCCCCGGTCTCTAGGGACAGGGCCGGGGCGACCGCGGTGAAGCGTCCCTGTGCAGGGATGGTACTCACCGGCGGTCTTCGGAGCGCGAAATAAGCACCTCCACCAATCGACGACGGCCCGGCCCTGATCCCCGGGACCGGCCGGGGGCGGCTGTCCGGCCGCCGCCGGCCCCTCGGCGAGACCGGGTACAGGCCCGGCCGGGCCTGCCGGCTCCCCCCGTCGCCGCACACCCTGGGCGCGTG
>NZ_JBMDXT010000544.1:0-4562 GCF_048594475.1 Nakamurella sp.
TACCTGCTGGCGGTCGGCGGCGCGCAGCCCGGCGAGATCCTGGCCATCACGTTCACCAACAAGGCCGCCCGCGAGATGAAGGACCGGGTGTTCGACCTGGTCGGTGGGCGCGCGCGGTCGATGTGGGTGTCGACGTTCCACTCGATGTGCGTGCGCATCCTGCGGGCCGAGGCACCGCACCTGGGCCTGAAGACCACGTTCACCATCTACGACCAGGCCGATTCCCAGCGGCTGGCCCAGCTGGTCGCGGGCGGGCTGAACATCGACGGCAAGAAGTACCCGCCGCGGATGCTGGCCGCCGCGATCTCCAACCTGAAGAACGAGCTGATCGACGCCGAGACCGCCCTGGAGCGGGCCGAGGACGACAAGCAGACGATCGTGGCGCAGGTCTACCAGGGCTATCAGGAGCGGCTGCGGGCCGCGTCCGCGCTGGACTTCGACGACCTGATCATGCAGACGGTGCACCTGCTGCAGCGGTTCCCGGCGGTCGCCGAGCACTACCGCCGGCGGTTCCGGCACGTGCTGGTCGACGAGTACCAGGACACCAACCACGCCCAGTATCTGCTGGTCAAGGCGCTGGTCGGGGACGGGTCGGGCGACGTGCCGGCCGGTGAGCTGGTGGTCGTCGGCGACGCCGACCAGTCGATCTACGCGTTCCGCGGAGCGACCATCCGCAACATCGAGGAGTTCGAGCGCGACTACCCGGCGGCCCGGACGATCCTGCTGGAGCAGAACTACCGGTCCACCCAGACGATCCTGTCGGCGGCGAACTCGGTCATCGCCCGGAACGTGGGCCGCAAGGCCAAGAACCTGTGGTCCGCCCAGGGCAACGGCACCCGGATCATCGGGTACGTCGGCGACAACGAGCACGACGAGGCGCAGTTCATCGGCAAGGAGATCGACGCGCTGGTCGATGCCGGCGACGCCGTGTTCGGCGACGTCGCGGTGTTCTACCGGACCAACTCCGCCTCCCGCTCGCTGGAGGACGTCTTCATCCGCAACGGCATGCCGTACCGGATCGTCGGCGGGGTGCGCTTCTACGAGCGCAAGGAGGTCAAGGACGCACTGGCCTACCTGCGGGCGATCGCGAACCCCGACGACGAGATCAATCTGCGTCGCATCCTGAACACGCCGCGCCGCGGCATCGGCGACCGGGCCGAGGCGACCGTCTCGGTGTTCGCCGAGCGGGAGCGGATCGGCTTCGGTGAGGCGCTCCAGCGGGTGGCGGAGATCCCGGGTCTGGCGGCCCGCTCGGCCAACTCGCTCCGTTCGTTCGGCGAGCTGCTGTCCGGCCTGCGCTCGGAGGTCGGCTTCGGCATGGAGCCGGCCGACCTGCTGACGGCCGTCCTGGAGCGCACCGGTTACCGGGCCGAACTGGAGAACTCCGAGGATCCGCAGGACCACTCCCGGCTGGAGAACCTGGACCAACTGGTCAGCGTGCTCCGGGAGACGACCGAGACCCTGCTGGCCGGCGGCGGTCTGGCCGCCCTGGGGATCCCCGACGCCGGACCGGACGACGGTCCCGACGGCGGTCCGGACGGCGGTGCCGACGGCGGTGCCGAGCCCGACGAGGACGTGCCGCCGGACGCGGGCGAGCTGCTGCTGGCGGTGCTGGAACAGCTGTCCCTGGTCGCCGACGCCGACTCGGTGCCCGACTCGGCCGAGGGCATGGTCACCCTGATGACGCTGCACACGGCCAAGGGTCTGGAGTTCCCGGTCGTGTTCGTGACCGGCTGGGAGGACGGCATCTTCCCGCACCAGCGGGCGCTGGCCGACGACACCGAGCTCGCCGAGGAACGGCGGCTGGCCTACGTCGGGATCACCCGGGCGATGAAGCGGCTGTACGTGACCCGGGCGATGATGCGGTCCGCGTGGGGGCAGCCGAGCGCGAACCCCGCGTCCCGCTTCCTCGGGGACATCCCGGACGAGCTGATCGAATGGCGCCGGACCGACGCCGACGCACGGGCCGGCGGGTTCATCGGCGACAGCGACTTCGAGGGCGACTTCAGCTACGGCCGCCGCCGCTTCGGTGGCGGGTTCGGGGCCGGCTCGGGCGGGTCGAGCTGGGGCGGGGGCCGGTCGGCGCCGGTCACGGCCAGCCGCTTCGGCTCGGGCACGCCGTCCCGGGCCGGCGGCGCCGGCTCCGGGATCCGCAAGCACCCGACGCTGGGTTCCAAGCCGGCGCTCGACCTGGCCGTCGGCGATCGGGTGTCCCACGACAAATACGGGCTGGGCAAGGTTCTCGCCGTCGACGGGGTGGGTCAGCGGGCGACCGCGACCATCGATTTCGGGGTGTCGGGCAAGGTCCGGCTGATGCTCATCGGCGGCGTGCCGATGACCAAGCTCTGAGCGACCCGTCGGGTGCCGAGCATCTTCGGCGCGGACCGGGGTGACTCGCGGACATCCTGCTTCGTGGTTGCTCAGCCGAGCAGGGCGGACGGGACGATGGTGACCGGGAACGGGCGGGTCAGCGCGATCGGCTCGTCACCGGTGGCCTGTCCGGCGGTCCGCTAGACGCCGTCGATCAGGTCCAGGGCCAGGATGGACGGTTCGATCGGGTCCACGCTCCAGCAGTGCGCGACGCGGGCGTCCTGGTCCTTGGATCGTTTGAGCACGGCATCCAGTTGTCCACATTGCGCAGGTGGACGGGCCTCAGTCGTCGTCCCGGGCCCCGGGGCGGGTCTGCCAGAGCCACATCAGCCCGAGCACGGGCAGGATGATCGGGACGTAGCCGTAGCCGGCGCCGAACCGGGACCAGACGGTGTCGTGCGGGAACGCGGTGGAGTCCAGGATCGACAGCAGCCCCACGACCAGGACCCCGATCATCTCGGTGCCGACGGCCACCCAGGCCAGGGGCCGAGACCAGCGGCGATCGGTGATCAGGCCCACTGCGGCGGCGATGTAGACGATGCCCGACAGCAGCGACAGCACGTAGGCCAGCGGGGCCTCATCGAACTTGGTGGCGATCTGAACGATGCCCCGGGCGGTCGCGGCCACCGCGAACACCAGGTAAAGGGCGATCAGGATGCGACGCGGTCCGGTGGGGGGCGCGTCCTCGGTGTGGTCGGCGTGCTCGACCGCCGGCTGCTCAGCCAACCGGGGCCTGCCAGAGCTGCAGGAGCCGAAGGACCATCACCGCGACCACCACTGCAGTGAAGCACAGACACAGCGATCCCCACCGGGTCCGCTCCTCCCGGGCGAGGTAGAAGCCGAGCGGCAGGGCCAGCAGCACGCCCAGGGAGTAGGCGACGAAGGTCACCGGCTCGGCCTGCGGGGCGCCCCCGACGAGCCGGACCAGGGCGATGACGATCTGGGCCAGCAGCACCACCTCGACCACGATGGCGCCGATCATCTGGGCCTCGGAGGTGGGCCGCCGCCGGCCGGCCTGGATCCCCGTCCACAGGGCCAGCAACAGGCTCAGGGCGAGGACGGTGTAGCCGAGGGCGGGAATCACGCCCTCGATCATCACCCACGCGCGGGCCGGTTCGAACCGGCCCGCGGTCCCGGCCGGCTGTCGGCCCGAGTTGCTACGGTCGCCTGGTGATGCCGGATCCATCTCCGAGGCCGTCGTGCCCGACGTACCCGGTGGCGGCCCGCGGCGTGGCCGGCCGATGACCGGCCGGGAGCCCGACGCGGCCGACGGCCGGTCGACCGCCGTGCTGCTGGCGTCGCTGCTGCTGGCCGCCGGCGTCGTCGTCGCGACGAGCCCGCTGGCCGGGCAGGTCGTCCCCGCGGACGGCGCTGCGGTGTCGGCGTTCCTGGCGGCCGGCTGGGTGGCGGTGCTGCCCGGGGTGCTCGCGGTGACCCTGGCGCTGATCCGGCCGGTCCTGGGGCTGGCCGCCACCGCCGGTGCCGGGCTGCTCGGACTGTGCCGGCTGGTGGCCGATCTCGCGGTCCTCACCGAGACCAACCGGGTGTCGCGGCCGGAACTGTTCGTCGAGACCACCGACCGCGCGCGCCCGCTCACCGCCGGGGGCGGCGCCTGGGTGCTGCTCGGCGCCGACGTCCTCATGGTCGTCGTCGGTGTCGTCGCGGCCCGCCGGCTGGCCCGGGTGCTCGGCCCGGGCGAGGAGCTGCGCGCCGATCCGCTGTTCGGTTCGCCGGCGGGCGGGACGGATCCCGGTTCGAACGGGGGACCGGCCGGCGGGGCGGGCCCGGCCCCGGCCGGTGGGGCCGGGCGGGGCGATGAGGTCGCGGCGGTCCCGGACTCCGATGTGGCCCGGGCCATGGGCGAGGCGCCCGCAGGCCGCCGCCGGCAGAACCTCCCGCTGATCGGCACCGGCTTCCTCGGGGCGGTGCTGTTGCTGGTCGGCAGCCTCGACGTGCCCTACACCGGCGGCTACCTGGCCCTGCGGGTGCTGCCGTTCGGCACCAGCGTGGGCGGCCTGGCCGCAGCCGTGCTGCTGGCCGTCACGGTGGCCGCGGTGGTGCTGGTCGCCGGCGGCCTGCCGGCGCCGGTCGCCCGGGCGCTGCTGGCCGGAACCGCCCTGGCCGCCGCGGTGCCTCCGTTGACGGCCGTGGTCGCGGTCGCCGTCGGTGCACCCACCGCGCTGGCCCCGGTC
>NZ_JBMDXT010000545.1:0-8428 GCF_048594475.1 Nakamurella sp.
CCGGGGGCGCCCCCCTCGTGGGCCGTGCCGGCGTGGCCACCAGCGAGCAGGGGTGGGGTGGCCTGCGTGAATGCGGCGCCGGCGGCGCCGAATTCTTCAGCCCACCCCTCGTTGGCCGAGCTTGCGAGGCCACCAACGAGCACGGGAGGGGTGTCCTGGACGAATGCGGCGACGGAGGAGCTGGATTCTTCAGGAGACCCCTAGTCGGTGTGGGGCCCGGCGCCGGTCCGGGACCAGCCGTCCGCGACGACCAGGTCCCGAGCCGCGAACTCGGCGCGGATCCGATCCCGCAGGACGGCGTCCCCGGCCAGCCGACGCTGGACGGCCGCCACCCCACCGGTCCCCGCGAGCTCGCGGACCCAGCCGAACGTCGCCAGTCGGTCGAAGACCGCGGCCTGGCTCCCCGCCGGGACCGGCCCGGCGGCCCCCGGCCAGCGAAGCGCGCCCCACCGGCCCCGGTAGGCCGCGGCGGGCACCACCCGCCCGGTCGCCCGGAGCACCGGCCCGTGGCGGGCGGGTTCGATCGGCCGCAGGTCGTAGTTGGGCTCGGTGGCGTCCAGCAGCCCCCGCTGCCGGTCGTCGAGCCAGAGCAGGGCGCACTCGACCGCCGCCCCGGGGTCGACGACCAGCACCCAGGGCAGGTACCCGGGGACGCTCACGTGCGGCGAATGGCCGAGGGCGAACCCGCGCAGGCGGGCGTGGGTGACCGTGATCGGTCCACCCGCCGCGCCGAACTTGGCCGCCAGCTGGGCCGGCGCCGCGTTGGACCCGAAGGCGACGACGGCGTGCCGGCCGGCCGGCCGCGGATCCGCCGGCGCGAGCGGCTCGACCCGGTCCCCGCGGAGCACGAAGTCGAACGGCAGCCGGTCCCCCGGGTAGGCCGTCGGATCCCGGCGCGGGTCGGGCGCCACTCCCAGCTCGTCCAACCGCGGCACGGCTCCCCTTCCCCGCTCGGCCGTCCTGCCTCCGACCGCCGACTGTGTCACGCTGGCCGGGTGCGCATGCAGTTCGCGACCGGCCCCGATCCCACCGACCTGCTGACCCTGCCGTGGTCGACCCCGTTGGAACAGTGGCCCCGGGAGAAGCTGGTCTCGCTGCCCCGCGGCATCAGCCGGCACGTCGTCCGGTTCGTCCGGATCGGCGGGATCGTGTACGCGATCAAGGAGATCAGCCAGGGCCTGGCCGAGCACGAGTACGAGCTGCTGCGGGAGCTGGCCAAGCGCGGGCTGCCGGTGGTGCAGGCGGTCGGCGTCGTCGCCAACCGGATGACCCCCGATGGCGAGCCACTGGACGCCGCGCTGGTCACCAAACACCTGAAGTTCTCGCTGCCCTACCGGGCCCTGTTCTCCCGCCGGATGGACCCGGACCTGGAGTTCAAGCTGCTCGACGCGCTGGCCGAGCTGCTGGTCCGGCTGCACCTGGTCGGTTTCGCGTGGAAGGACTGCTCGCTGTCCAACACGCTGTTCCGCCGCGACGCGGGCGCGCTGGCCGCCTACCTCGTCGACGCCGAGACCGGCGAGCTGCGTGAGTCGCTGTCCCGCGGGCAGCGGCTGCAGGACCTGGACATCGTGGAGACCAACGTCGCCGGTGAGCTGCTGGACCTGCAGATGTCCGGGCTGCTGCCCGAGACCATCGACCCGCTGGAGACGGCGATGTCGGTGATCGAGCGGTACGAGCAGCTCTGGGATCTGCTGACCGCGCCCCAGACCATGGGCGACGACGAGTGGTGGCGGATCGAGAAGCGCCTGCGCAAGCTCAACGAGCTGGGCTTCGACGTGGCCCAGATCCACATCGACGAGTCCGGTGGCGACCCGCACGTGATGGTCCAGACCCAGGTCGTGGACGCGGGCCACCACCGCAAGCGGCTGTTCTCCCTCACCGGCATCAACGTCCAGGAGAACCAGGCCCGCCGGATCCTGAACGACCTGGACACCTACCGCTCGCAGGCCGTCATGCCCGGCACCGACGTCGACGAGGACACCGTCGCGCACCACTACGTCACCGACGTCTACGACCCGGTGATCGAGGCGATCCCGGCCGGCCTGGCCGAGAAGCTGGAACCGGCCGAGGTGTTCCACGAGGTGCTGGAACACCGCTGGTTCCTCTCGCAGGCGGCCGAACAGGAGGTGTCGATGGACTACGCCACCCAGTCGTACATGCAGACGGTCCTGCGCCATCGGCCCGACGAGAAGGCGTTCCTGGACTCCAGCCTGATGGGAGTCGGCGCGCTCGACGCGGACGACATCGAGGACGACCTGCCCGACGACGAGCCGGACACCGGTCCCCCGACCGCGACCGGCGGCGACGCCAGCGCCGACACCGACACCGACACCGTTCCTGGCACCGATCCGGGCGGCGTGACCGCAGGGTCCGGCGTCCTGGCCGATCCGGACATCGAGGACGAGCGTCGCGCCGTCGGATGAGATCAAGTCGTCATCGGAGATCGACTGTTTCGTACATCTGCGTTGATAGCGTCGCCGTGACCCGCTGTCGCGCGGGGTAACCGAATGTGTGCGGGCGCCGGCCCGCCTCCGAGGAGTGCATCATGACGACGGACATCCGCGGCATGGGCCAGATCGCCGCCAAGTACTGGTGGGTCATCCTGGTCCGCGGAATCATCCTGATCCTGCTGGGCATGGCCATGCTCATCTGGCCGAAGCCGACTGTGCTGGTCTTCGTCCTCATCTTCGTCGCCTACCTGCTGGTGGACGGCGTGATGTCGATCTTCCAGGGCCTGTCGGCCCGCAAGCAGGGGCAGTCCGGGACGGGCGACTTCGTGGTCGGCGCGCTGGCCATCATCGCCGGCATCGTCATCCTGGTCTGGCCGAGGGAGAGCGGCACGGTGATCGCCATCCTGGTCGCGGTGTGGGCGCTGCTGGCCGGCATCTCGGGAATCGCCGGCGGCCTGGCCCTTCGCCGGCAGCCGGGCTCCGGGTGGGGGTTGTTCGTCGCTTGGGGCGTGCTGTCGTTCCTGTTCGGCGTGATCGTGCTGTTCAACCCGGCCGCGTTGCTGGTCAGCCTGCTCTGGCTGATCGCGATCTGGGCGATCATGGCCGGCATCATCTTCGCCATCGCCAGCTTCTTCGTCCGCAAGGCCGGGAACACGATCGTGCAGCAGACCGCCTGACGCCGCACACCTGAACGGGGCGGGTACCGGTCGGCCGGTACCCGCCCTTCGGCGTCTTCCGGGCCGGTGCCGGCCGGCGCGCCGGCGCCCGGCACGGGCTCTTTCGGGTGCGGTCCGACCGGACGCCTGGGCCGGTGGCCTCCCGGCGCCATCACCGGCGTCACGGTCGCCAGGACTGCCCGGTGGGACCGCCGGCGGGGGCCTGAGCCCGTGCCGGCGGGGCTGCCGGTGCCGGCGGCCGCGGGCGACGTTCCCGATGCCGCTGTCGGTGCCCGCTCCTATGGTGGAGACGACCCACCGAACCGGAGGAGATCGCCCATCATGACCGAAACGGCCACCGCCGCGCCCGGCACCCGCGCCGAGCTGGAGCGCCGGCTCGAGGACCACCGTCGCGAGCTGTCCGGGTACTGCTACCGGATGCTCGGCGCCGCGTTCGAGACCGACGACGCGGTCCAGGAGACGATGGTGCGGGCCTGGCGGGCGCTGGACCGGTTCGACGGGCGTTCGTCGTTGCGCACCTGGCTGTACCGGATCGCCACCAACGTGTGCCTGGACTCGCTGAACAGCCGCAACCGCCGCGCGTTGCCAATGGACTTCGGGCCGGCTGCGCCGCCGGTGGCCGAGTCGCTGGGCGAACCGCGACCGGAGGCCACCTGGATCCAGCCCATGCCCGACGGCGAGGTCCTCTCGCCGACCGCCGACCCGGCCGAGCTGGCCGTCCAGAAGGACTCGGTCCGGCTCGCGTTCATCGCCGCGTTGCAGCATCTGCCGCCGCGCCAGCGGGTCGTGCTGATCCTGCGGGAGGTGCTGCGCTGGAGCGCCGCCGAGGTGGCCGACCTGCTGGAGACCACGGTCGCCTCGGTGAACAGCGCACTCCAGCGGGCGCGGGCCACACTGACCGAGATCGACCCGGACGCCGACCGGTCGGCCGGCCCCCTGGACGCGGCCCAGCAGAACCTGCTGGAGGACTACCTGCGCGCGTTCACCAGCTACGACATCGACGCGCTGGTGCAGCTGCTGCGGCAGGACGCCACCGCGTCGATGCCGCCGTTCGCCCTCTGGCTGAGCGGTCGGGACGACATCGCCGCCTGGCACCTGGGGCCCGGCCATGCCTGCCGGGACTCGCGGCTGGTGCCGCTGGAGGTCAACGGCTCCCCGGCGTTCGCCGCTTACAAGCGCGCCGCCGACGGCACTCACCGGCCGTTCTCCATCCAGGTTCTGGACCTCGACGGCGACCGGATCGGCCGCATCACCTACTTCCTGGACACCGCGCTCTTCGAGCGCTTCGGCCTGCCGCCCCAGCTGTAGGCGGGCCGGCCGGCAGGGTCTCGGCCGCGCAACGGACCCCGGCGCCAGTCGCGCCGCACCGCGCGGGACCCGGCCGCCGGCTCGCCGCCCACCGGGTCCCGCCCGGCCACCGGAACCACCCCGTCGCCGGAGCGCCGGTCGGCCGGTCGACGCGTGCAGCCTCGGTCTACGGGTGCAGCCAGCCGGTGGTCTCCGGATCCGCCAGGGCGGCCCAGGCCTGCTCGAAGTCGTCGATCGCCGCGTCCCCGCTGACCTGCTCCAGCGCGTGCAGCCGGCCGAGGGTGAACGCGTTCTCCCCGCCGAGGTGCAGCCGTACCCCCAGGTCCCGCAGCGCGGCCCGGGCGACCACGCTGTCCTGATGCTCGCCGAGCACCTCCTGCAGGGCCTCGGCCCGGCCGGCCAGCACGGTTGCCGGTTCACCGAAGGCGGGCGCCACCGACTCCCCGGCGTAGCGCAGGCGCTTGGCCGCCTTCCGGATCTCGTGGAACCACTCGTCGCGGTGCGCCGGGTCCGCCGGCGGCCCGGCGTCGACGAGGGCGGCCACCCGGCGGTAGGCCTTGCGGACGCAACGGGTCAGCACCTTGCGCGCCTTGCGGTCGGCCTCGGGGGTGAACGGCGGCTCCGCCGCCAGCGCGTCCAACGAGTCCAGCAGGCGGTAGTACCGGGCCGACCCCATCGCCTCGACCAGCTCGGCATGGGCCTTGCGGTGATCACCGCGCAGTTCGGCGCCGACCCGGGCCGCGATCGCACCGAGCACCAGCTCCCCCGGTTCCTGGGCGATCGAGGCGAGCAGCCGCTCCCGGAGCACCTCGGCGTCCCGGGCGCCACCCAGTTCGGTCGCGATCCACTTCAGCTCGTCCCGCAGCGGGTCGGTGCGGGTGCGGTCCAGGAGCGGCCGGAAGGTGGCCAACGCGCTGCGCAGCCGCCGGGTCGCCACCCGCATCTTGTGCACGGCGTCGTACTCGTCCGTCCGGACCTTGGGCTCCCAGGCGATGATCGCGTCGACCTGTGCGGCCAGGTGGGAGTGGACGACGTCGCGCGCCGCGCTGGCCGGGGTCAGGTCGCCGAACTCGGGCCGGGCGGGCAGCTCGGCCAGCCGGCGGTCGAGTGCCTGCGCGAGCTTGGACGGGAACGGGGACGGGGTCGCGCCGGCGGCCCGCACCAGCTCGTCGGCCGCCTCGATCAGCTCGGCCGGCCCCTCGACCAGCTCGATCTCCCACTCCCGCCACTCGGTCAGGTCGGCCGAACCGGACCGGCCACGACCGGTCGCCGTCACCACGTCGTCGGCCGCCTCGGCCAGCACCGCACCGTCGGCGGCGAGCACTTTGTGTACGGTGCGCCGGCTCTTGATCCCGGCCACCGCGTGCAGTTCGTGGTCGCGGACGTAGACCCGGATCCGGTCGACCAACGTCGCGGGCGCGGTCGTCTCGTCGCCCAGCGGCTCGCCGAACTCCGTGCGGGCTCCCTCCGCGGCCGGCAGCTTCAGGTGCCACCCGGCGTCGGACCCGCCGGTGCGGCGGCGCAGGGTGATGCCGGCGCGGATGAGCGCCAGGGTGTCGGTGTCGTAGTAGGTGGCGTCGAGGAGCTTCACCTTGGGCTCGGCCAGGGAACCGACGCCGGGCAGGGAGCTCAGGTCGACCCACGGAAGGTCGGGCGCGGCGTCGTACTTGCGCTCGATTTCCAGGTGCTCGGAGGTCATGCGTCCGGTCTACCAGAGGGGTCGAACGGTCCGTGGCGGCGGACTCCGCCGCGGGTCGCCGGCCGGTCGACCCGGGCGACGGCGGGCCATCCGGCGCGGTCACGCCGGATCCTGGGGAGCCTGGGGCGGGTGTGGAACGGGGTGGCCGCCGAGGCCGGCACGCGCCCGGACGCGAGGCGGCCGGGCCGGGCCGGGGACCTGGCGCTGTGGCAGCGGGAGGGTCCTGCGGCGGGACGGGCCCCCGCGGCGGGCCGGGCCCCGCTGCGGGCCGAGCGAGGACGGTTCGGTCGGACGGTAATCAGATGGCGCAGTGATCGGCCGATGCGGCGATCAGCCGGAGGGGGTCGGGTCGGGTCGGGTCGGGGGCGGCGGGCCGCCGGGGAATCAGCGTCGGCTTCCGGCGCTGCGGTGCGGGGCCAGCACCCAGCCACCGACGACGGAGTCCCAGACGATTGGGGTGCCGGCGCGGTAGGCGGTGGAACAGCATTCACAGTTTCCCGAGCGGGTGGCGGGAACGGGGGCGCTCATGGTGGGTCCTTCGAGTTCGAGGGGGCCGCCCGCCGGAACCGGCGGGCGAGAGGTGCGGGATTCGCTGATCACGGCTACTCGACAGAGCACAGCTCTGGGGCCGTTGATGCGGACTGTCGGAGATCTCCACCGCTGCGGCGGGATGCGGTCCGATGCCCCTTCAGCTAACCAACCGGACCGGGTGGGGGCAAGCCACGACACGTTAACTTCGCGCGTCCCGCCCGTGTCCTGGCCCACAGCCGGGCAGGTGCGACGGCCTCGCCAGGGTCGCCGGAGCGTCGGGCGGGTGCGGCCCGAGGCCCGTCGGCGACACCGTCGCCGCGGTCGCCGCCGGAGCGGCAGGCGCTGCGGCCCGGGCGGCGCGGCCCTTGACTTCCCGGATCGGCCCTCGTCGCCGAACTCCATACCCGAGCGGTCATTCGTACATATGTACACGCATTGAGCTGCCCTGACCGGTCGGGCACCGTTGCTGCCGTTCGCCTCGTCAGCGAGGTCGGCCGCACCGAAGCGCGAAGGACGGAGAGGCCCGGCTGGGCGGCCGCGCGACCGCAGCCGTGCCGGTGGACACGCCGTCGAGCGCGTCGGGCGGGGACGGCTACTCCGGATGGTGCAGGGCGCGTCCGGTCACCGGGTCGAACACGTGCGCGGCGGCCGGGTCGACCGACAGCCCGATCGTCTCGCCGGGCCGGATCTGGAATCGCCCGTCGAACCGTCCGATCAGCCGCCCGGTCGGCAGGTCCACGGTCAGGAAGGTGTCCCGGCCGGTCCGTTCGACGGCCCGGACGCGGCCGGAGAGCACGGTGGCGTCCGGATCCGGATCGGGCGGGACGGCCGTCACCGACTCGGCCCGCAGCCCCAGCGTCACCCGTTTCCCGACGGACCCGACCAGGGCGGCCGGCAGGGGCTGCCAGGTCATCAGGGTCCGGTCGCCGACCCGGTAGCCGGCGAGGCCACCCGCGACCACCACCTGGGCCGGGACGACCCCCAACGGGGCCGGCCCGACGAAGTCGGCGACGAACAGGTTCACCGGACGTTGGTACAGCTCGGCCGACGTGCCGACCTGCTGCAGCCGCCCGGCGTCGAGCACGGCGATGCGGTCCCCGATGGCCATGGCCTCGGTCTGGTCGTGCGTCACGTACAGTGTGGCCACGCCCGACGACCGGACGGACTCGGCGATCAGCCGGCGCATCCGGGCCCGCTCCGCCAGGTCCAGGTGGGCGAGCGGCTCGTCCAGCAGGAACACCTTCGGGACCCGCACCAGGGCCCGGCCGATCCCGGCCTGCCCCTGCTGCCCCATCGAGATCTCGGTCGGCTTGCGGCGCAGCAGCCCCCAGATGCCCAGTCGCTGGGCCTGCCGGTCGACCCGCTGCTCGACCTCGGCGGCCGCCGTCCGCCGCTGGGCCAGCCCGAACCCCATGTTCCGGGCCACGTCGAGCGTCGGCAGCAGGGTCGTCCGCTCGAAGACCATCGCCACGTCACGGGCCGGCGGAGGCAGGCGGGTGACGTCGCGCCCCTGGATCAGCACCCGGCCGGCCCGCACCGGGTGCAGCCCGGCGACCGCCCGCAGCAGCGTCGACTTGCCGCATCCGGACGGTCCGAGCACCACCAGCAGCTCGCCCCGCCGCGCCAGCAGGGTGAAGTCGTCCAGCAGCACGGTGCCGTCCGGCAGCGCGACGACGGCGTGGTCCAGTCCGGTCCCCTCCGCCGGGTCGTCGACGCCGGCGCCCGGGTCCCCGCCCGCCCGCGCGGGCTCCGGCGGGTGGGCC
>NZ_JBMDXT010000546.1:0-9098 GCF_048594475.1 Nakamurella sp.
AGCGCACTCTGGCGGATCATCATCACCCGCATGGGCACCGACCAGCGAACCAAGGACTACGTCGCGCGACGCACCACCCAAGGGCTGACCAAGCCTGAGATCATTCGCTGCCTCAAACGATATGTCGCCCGGGAAGTCTTCGTCGCCCTCAAACCCGCGTCCACCGAAAAACGACCCGCCAAAGCAGCTTGACGACCATAGGAGCATCCGGGCTCGCCCGATCGCGCCGGTCTGACATCATCGGAGGCGTGACCCCGCCGCTGGTGTTGTTGCACGCCTTCCCGCTGGACTCGCGGATGTTCGACGGGATCCGTCCTGCGCTGGCCGGCCGGACCCGGCTGCTCACCCCCGACCTGCGGGGGTTCGGCGGCGGTCCGCCGCTCGACCCCGCCGTCACCCCGGGCCTGTCCGTCCTGGCCGACGACGTGCTCACCGAGCTGGACGCCGCGGGCATCGAACGCGCCGTCGTCGGCGGGGTCTCGATGGGTGGCTACCTCGCGCTCGACCTGCTGCGCCGGCACCCGGACCGGGTCGCCGGGCTCGTCCTGGTCGACACGCGCAGCGGCGCCGACGACGACGCCGCGCTGGACCGCCGCCGCGGCGCTGCCGAACGCGCCGACCGAGGCGAGATCGCCGCCGGGCCCGACGCCGTCGCCCCGCTGCTCGCACCCGGCACGTCCGACCTGATCCGGGCCGACCTCGCGGCGATCGCCGGCGCCGTGCCCGCCCCGACGATCGCCTGGGGCCAACGGGCGATGGCTGCGCGGCCCGACTCGACCGGCGTGCTGGCCGCGGCCACCGTGCCCGTGCTCGTCGTGGTCGGGGAGCTGGACGCCGTCACCCCGCCGGCGGTGGCCCGGGACATGGCCGCGGCGGCGCTCGAGGCCGAGCTGGTCGAACTGGTCGGGGTGGGTCACCTGTCTCCGGCCGAGGATCCGGCCGCCTTCGCCGATGCGCTGATCGGCTGGCTTTCGCGCCGGTTCTGACCCCCGCTTCAACCTGTGTGGCAGGGTGGACGCATGGGGAATCCGAACACTTTCAGTGACGGGCAATTACAGCACGCAGCGCTCCCGGCCTACCCGGGCGCGCAGGAACTGGCCGCGGCCACCCGCGGGCAGGCACTGGTGCTCCGCGGCCTGACCAAGGCGTTCGGACCACGGGTCGCCGTCGACCACGTCGATCTCGACGTGCCGGTCGGCTCGTTCTTCGGGCTGGTCGGACCGAACGGCGCCGGCAAGACGACCACCCTGTCGATGGTCACCGGCCTGCTGCGGCCCGATGGCGGGCGCGTGCTGGTGGCCGGTGTCGACGTCTGGAACGACCCGGCCGCCGCCAAGGCCCGGATGGGGGTGCTGCCCGACGGACTGCGCCTGTTCGAGCGGCTCTCCGGACCCGAGCTCCTGAGCTACCTGGGCCGGCTGCGCGGGATGCCGCTGGACGTGGTGAAGCAGCGCTCCGGGGAACTGCTGAGGGTGCTCGACCTCGACGATGCCGGCAACAAGCTGGTCGCCGACTACTCCACCGGCATGCGCAAGAAGATCACCCTCGCCGCCGCGCTCCTGCACTCGCCGTCGCTGCTCCTGCTGGACGAGCCGCTGGAAGCGGTCGACCCGGTGTCCGCGCGGATCATCCGGCACGTGCTGACCCAGTACACCCACGCCGGCGGCACCGTCGTCTTCTCCTCGCACGTGATGGCGCTGGTCGAGGGCCTGTGCTCGCACGTGGCCGTGATGGCCGGCGGGCGCATCATCGCCGCCGGCGAGATCGCCGCCGTGCGCGGCGGCGCCGCCAGCCTCGACGACGCGTTCATGCACCTGGTCGGGGCCGACGACGTGCAGGAGGGGGGTCTGTCGTGGTTGGGGTCTTCGCCGGCCTGAAGTGGCACCTGGTCACCAGCCGCATCCGGGCCGCGTCCGGGGCCAAACGGGCCTGGACCCTCGTCGGGCTGATCGTGCTGCTGCTGGTCGCCCTGTTCATCGGCACGTCGCTGGGCACCCTGCGACTCCTGCCCATCGACGGTGTCCCGATCGTCACGAGCCTGCTCACCCTGCAGCTGGTCGGGTGGGTCCTGACGCCGCTGGTCGCGTTCGGGGTGGACGAGACCGTCGACCCGCAACGGTTCGCGCTGCTCCCGCTGCGGCCGCGAACCCTGCAGAGCGGCCTGCTGGTCAGCTCGCTGATCGGCTACCTGCCGGTGGCCAACATGATCGCGCTGCTCGGCATCGCGGTGGCGCTGAGCGTGCCGTGGTCCCTGCTGCCGATCGCCGTGGTCTGCATGGTCGTGCAGATGCTGCTGTGCGTGGTGCTCTCCCGCGCGGCGTCGACCTCGATGTCGGCGCTGATGAGCAGCCGTCGCGGCCGCGACCTGGGCATGGCCGTCGGTCTGGGCATCTTCGTCGTCTACATGCTCTTCGTCTTCCTGACCAACAGCTCCAGCAGCAACCCGTCGGCCAACGGCCAGGCCCTGCGCTCCGGGGTGATGGGGGTGGCCGGGGTGCTGCGCTGGTTGCCGCCGGGCGCGCTCGCCGCGCTGCCGGCCCAGGTCGGCGCGGGGGACTGGGGCGCGGCGGCCCTGTCCGCGGTCATCGCCCTGGCCGGGCTGGCCCTGGCCTGGTGGTGGTGGTCGGTGGCGTTGGAGCGCAGCCTGACCACGGTGCCCTCGTCGACCGAGGGTTCGGCGCCGTCGCACGGCGTCGAGGGAACCGCGGTCGCGGTCGGTGTCGTCGGCACCATGAAGGTGGTGGCCGGCCGGGACCGGCTGCTGGCCTGGCGGGATCCGATGCGCCGCATGCCGTGGCTGATGGTCGTGCTGCTCACCGTGGCCTGGCCGTTCCTGGTCGTTCGCGGCTCCGGTGCGGTGTTCGCGGTGGCCTTCGGAGCGCTGCTGTGCGGTGCGCAGGCGGGCAACCAGTACGGCGTGGAGGGTTCGGGCCTGTGGTTGCACCTGCAGACGATCACCGATCGCATCCGCGCCCAGGGTGAGGTGCTGGGCCACGCGATCGTCGCCCTCGTGCCGGGCATCGTCATCGTGCTGGCCGGCGTCGCGGTCCAGGCCACCGTGCACGGAGATTTCCAGCACGTCCCGGCCGCGGTCGGCGGCTGCCTGGCCGCCCTGTTCGGTGCCGTGTCCATCTCCTGCTACATGTCGGCCCGGCTGCCCTATGCCCAACCGCAGAGCCGCAAGTCGATGTTCGCCTCCAGCGTGCCCGGCCAGAAGGGCCGGACCACCGCGGCCAGCTTCGCTTTCCTGCTCGGCGGTCTCGTGGTCGCGCTGCCGACGATCGTGCTCGTCGTCCTGTCGCTGGTGGTCGACCCGATCTGGGGCTGGGTCGCGCTCGTCGTCGGTCCGCTGACCGGCGTCGTCGCGCTGGCCGTCGCCGTCCGGCTCACCGCCGCCCGGTTTCTGGACAACGGCCCGGAGATCTTCGCGGTCGTCCGCGCCGGCGACCGGGTCTGACCGGCCGCCTGAGTGTGCAGAAAGTGCCCCTATTCCGCGGCAATTGGGGCACTTTCGGCACACTGGGAGCCCTCACGGGCGGGGCGTGCGGAGCGCTCAGCGCCCCATCGCGCGATCGGCCAGGGCCCGGAAACCGGAACGCTGCTGGGCCGGGAGCCCGGACTCGTCGTCGGTCGCCTCGACCCGGGCGAACGTGTCGGTGTCGGTGTCCGCGTAGGCGCGGGGCTCGTCCCGGTTGAAGTCGGCGGCGAGCGCGGTCAGCTTGTCGTCGGTCGACTCGGCCACGGAGGGCTCGGCCAGATCGTCCTCGAGCGCGGCCGCTGACTCCACCGTGGGCGGCACCTGCACCACGACGTCGGGCTGCTCGGCCCGCAGCGAGGCGACGGTCACGTCGTCCCAGGGGCCGGGCTCCTGGTCGAACCCTTTCGGCAGCCCGGTCGGCCGCGCGTCCGGATCGGCCGGGAAGTCGGCGGTCACCGGACGTCCGGCCTCGGAGGCCGGGGGATCGAGCAGCGTCGGGCCGGTCGCGGCGAGCTTGTCGACCTGGCTCAGGTGCTCGCGCAGCGAGGCCAGCTGATCCAGGACGTGCCCGCGCAGCCCGGTGAGCTCCCGCACCGCGTGGTCGGCGTCGGCCACCCGCTGGTGGGCCTGGGCCGCGGCCCGGCGGACCAGCTCGGCCGCGTGGGCGGTGGCCTCGGCGACCAGCCGCTCGGACTCGGCGGTGGCGTCGGCGATGCGCTGCTTGGCGTCGGCGACGGACAGCTCCTCGCGCTCGGTCAGGCGCTGGTGCGCCTCGGCCCGGCGGGAGCTGATGGCGATCTCGAAGTCCTCCTCGACGGCGGCGCGCCGGGCGGCGCTCTCCGCGTCGAGCCGGTCGCGTTCGGCCTTGGCCGCGGCGGTCAGCCGCTCGGCCTCGGCCCGGGCCGACCCCAGGGTCTCGGCCGCCTCGGTGCGCGCGGCCGTGAGCGTCTGCTCCGATTCGGTGCGGGCCGCGGTCAGGGTGGCCAGCGCCTCCTCACGGGCGGCCGTCAGCGTCGCCCGGGACTCCTCGGACGCCTCACCGACCAGCCGCTCGGCCTCGGCGGTCGCGGACGCCAGGGCCGCCTGCGACTCCTGCCGGGCCGTGGTGCGGGTCTGCTCCGCCTCCGCCGAGGCCTCGGCCAGCAGGTCGCGGACCTGGTCGGCCAGCTGCCGCCGGGTGCGCTCGCGCTCGACGTCGAAGGCCTCGCGTTCCGCTGCCGTCACCGCGGCGAGTTCCGACGCGGTCGCGCGCATCTTGTCCGAGTCGGCGTTGGCGCGGGCCCGGATCTCCGCCGCCTCCTCCTCGGCCAGCCGGATCATCCGCTGCATCCGGTTGGACAGGCCGGTCATCGAAACCGGTTCCCGCGCCATGTTGTCCAGCTGGGCGCGCAGGTCGTCGGCCTGCCGCTGGGTCATCTCCAGCTGCGCCGACACCTCCGACAGCCGCTGGTTGGTGGCATCGCTGTTGGCCGTGGCGATGCGCAGGTCGTACTCGAGTCGCTCCAGGTGAGCGGTCACCTGGTCCGGGGCGAAGCCGCGCCGGACGAGGTCAAAAGGAATCTGGGCCGGCAGCCACTCGTTCGTGCTCATCGCCCCATCGTTCCACTCGGTCCGGCCGACGTGCGGACGCAACGCCGGACAGTCGGATGTGCCGCCTACTCGGGCGACGGCGCCGGCTGCACGAGCTCGACCAGCACGCCACCGGCGTCCTTGGGGTGCAGGAAGTTGATGGACGACCCGGCGGTCCCGCGGCGGGGCTCGTCGTACAACGTCCGGATGCCGGCGGCGCGGGCCTGCGCGGCCGCCTCGACCACGTCGTCCACCCGCAGGGCCAGCTGCTGCAACCCGGGACCGTTGCGCTCGATGAACCGCGCGATCGTCGACTCCGGGGTCAGCGGGGCCAGCAGCTGCACCTGGGCCGACCCGGGGACCGGGCCGAAGGCGATCATCGCCTCCTCCACCCCCTGCGCCTGGTTGGTCTCGCGGTGGGTGAGCCGGCCGCCCAGCGTCTGCGTGTAGAACGCGATCGCGGCGTCGAGATCGGGAACGGCCACTCCGACGTGGTCGACGGCGGTGCTGGGCAGGGGCATGCCCTACCGTAGCCGCCATGGACGACGGGCCCACCGCGGCTGCCGATCCGTCCGGCGACCGGGTGGCCGCCCTGATCGCCGGGGCCACCGGAGACGGGGCCGGGCCGTCCGGCCGCGGCTCGGTGCGGGCGCTCGCCCGCCTGGTCAGCCTGGTCGAGGCCGGTGGTGACACCGCCGCGGTGGGGGCCGCCGGCCTGCGCGGCCGGCCGCGGGGAGCCGCCGTCCTGGGCGTCACCGGGCCGCCCGGCGTCGGCAAGTCCACCCTGATCACCGCGCTCATCGGCCGGTACCGGGCCCGCGGCGCGCGGGTGGCGGTGCTGGCGGTCGATCCGTCCAGCCCGTTCTCCGGCGGTGCCCTGCTGGGTGACCGGGTGCGGATGGGCGTGCACGGCACCGATCCCGGCGTCTTCATCCGGTCCATGTCCAGCCGCGGCGAACTCGGCGGGCTGTCGGCCGCCACCGCCGGCGCCGCCGACCTGCTGTCCGCGCTCGGCTTCGACGTGGTGATCGTCGAGACCGTCGGGGTCGGGCAGAACGAGGTCGCGGTGCTCCGGCTGGCCGACACCGTCCTGGTGGTGCTCGCGCCCGGGCTGGGCGACGGCGTGCAGGCGGCCAAGGCCGGGATCCTGGAGATCGCCGACGTGCTGGTCGTGAACAAGGCGGACCGGGACGGCGTGGCGACCACCGTCCGCGACCTGAAGTCGATGGTGGCCCTCGGCCGGAGCGGCGGCGCCGACGCCGCGCACTGGCGGATCCCGGTGCTGACGACGGTGGCGACCGAGCCGGCCGACGCGGAACGGGCCGGGCTCGACCGGCTGCTGGCCGCCGTCGACGCCCACCGCGAGCACGTCGACCGGCACGAGGGCGCCGCCGCCCGGGCCACCCGGCGGGCCGAGGCGGCGGTCGAGGCGCTGGTGCTGCAGCGCCTCCAGGCGGCGTTGCACGACCCGGCCGGCCGTGCCCTGCTCGGCCGGGCGGCGGATGCCGTCGCCGCCGGCGGCGAGGACACCCATTCGGCCGCCCGCCGGGTGCTGCGCGAGCTGGCCGGCGGAGAAACTCCCGGATTGACCGGCGGCTGAGCGGGTACGGTGCCGGGCATGGCGGAAACGATCATCGCCCGGGAGGTCGTCAAGCGGTACGGCTCGGTCACCGCGGTCGACGGGGTGTCCCTGACCGTGGGCGAGGGGGAGTTCTTCGGGATCCTCGGGCCGAACGGGGCGGGCAAGACGACGCTGGTCGAGATGATGGAGGGCCTGCGGCAACCCGACTCCGGGTCGGTCACCGTGCTCGGCGAACCGGTGTGGCCGCGCAACACCCGGCTGCTGCACCGGGTGGGCGTGCAGCTGCAGGGGACCTCCTTCTTCGAGCGGCTCACCGCGCACGAGCAGCTGGCCACCTTCGGGGCCGTGTACGGGGCGCCGGCGGCCCGCATCGACGAGATGCTCGAGCTGGTCGGTCTCACCGACAAGGCCTCGACCCGGGCCGAGAAGCTCTCCGGCGGCCAGGCGCAGCGGCTGTCCATCGCCTGCGCCCTGGTGCACGACCCGGACGTGGTCTTCCTCGACGAGCCGTCGGCGGCCCTCGACCCGCAGGCCCGGCGCAACCTCTGGGACGTGCTGCGGGCGATCAACGAGCGCGGCAAGACGGTGGTGCTGACCACGCACTACATGGACGAGGCCGAGATCCTGTGCGACCGGGTGGCCATCATGGACGGCGGCACGATCCTGCAACTGGGTCCGCCCGCCGATCTGGTCCGCGGGCTCGGCGCCCCGGTCCGCATCGCGGTCGAGGCCGGCGCACTGGGTCAGGACCGGGCCCGGCAGATCGAGGGCGCCGAATCCGTCGCCGGGGACGGGGTGTCCACCGTGATCACCACCCGGCGGCCCGCGCCCGTGCTGCAGGCCCTGGCCGGCATGGACGCCCTGGCCGGGCTGCAGGTGCGCGGCGCCACCCTCGAGGACGTCTTCCTGCAACTGACCGGACGGGAGTACCGCGCATGACCTCGGGTCCAACCCCGACCACGCCCACCGCATCGAGGGCCTCGGGCGCAACGACCCCGCCGGCGGCGACGCCCGGCCGGTCCCGCGGCTTCACCAGCCTGTCGACGGCCATGTTCAAGAGCTTCTACCGGGACTGGCTCTCGGTGGGCTTCTCGGTGTTCTTCCCGCTGTTCTTCATCATCATCTTCGGCACGATCTTCTCCGGCAGCTCGCCGTCCGCGCCCACGGTCATCCAGGTCGGGGCGGTGCCGCTGATCGACCAGCTGCCCGCGCAGGCCAAGACCGCGCTGAACGAGGCCGTCGACATCCAACCGGGCACCACCCTGGACGCGGCCCTGACCCAGGTGCAGAAGGGCGACGCGGGCGGGGCCATCGAGCAGCAGGGCAACACGCTGATCGTGCACTACTCGTCCGCCGACCAGGTCACCTCGGCCACGGTGCAGGGCATCTTCAACGCCTTCGTCAACGAGGCGAACATCGCCGCGTCCGGGGTGCCGCCGACCTACGCGCTGGAGAGCCAGCAGGTCGAGGACCAGTCGCTCAAACCGATCCAGTTCATCGCGCCCGGCATGATCGCCTACGGCATCGCGGTCGGCGCCGTCTTCGGCGCGGCGATGACCCTCATCACCTGGCGGCAGAAGCAGCTGCTGCGCCGGCTGCGGTTGGCACCGGTGTCCACCGGGACGATCGTGACCTCGCGCGTGGTCGTCTCGCTGGCCGTCGCCCTGGTCCAGCTGGCCCTGTTCATCGGGATCTCGATCCTGCCGTTCCTCGGACTGCAGCTGTCCGGGGCCTGGTACATGGCGATCCCGCTGGTCATCGCCGGCACCCTGGCGTTCCTGGCCATCGGCCTGTTCGTCGGCTCGGTGGCCAAGACCCAGGAGGGCGGCAGCGGGCTGGCCAACCTCATCACGCTGCCGATGGCATTCCTGTCGGGCGCGTTCATCCCGATCGAGTCGGCGCCGATCTGGCTCAGCACGATCGGCAAGTTCCTGCCCCTGACCTACCTGGTCGAAGGGCTCAAGGACGTGATGGTGCGCGGCGAGGGGCCCCAAGCCGCGTTGCTGCCGATCGCCATCCTGCTGGCCTTCGCGGTCGTGGTCACCTTCATCGCCACCCGGTTCTTCCGCTGGGACGCGGCCTGACCGGCGCGGCCTGACCGGACCCGGCCGGCGCGGCCCGCGGCCGGCCGGTCGCGCCAGCCGGTCGTCCGGCGGGCTGGCTCAGGCGAAGTCGCCGGCCGCCCGCCGGACCTTGGTGAGCAGCACCGACAGCTGTTCCTGCTCGGCGTCGTCGAGCCCGACGAAGCCGAACTCGGCCTTCGTCACCGCCTCGGTCGCGGCGGTCAGCCGCTCCCGGCCCAGCTCGGTCAGCTCGACCAGGGTGGTGCGCCGGTCGCTGGGGTGCGGCAGCCGGCGGGCCAGGCCGTCGGCCTCGAGCCGGTCGACGATGTTGGTGATGGACGTCGGGTGCAGCTGGAGCCGCTCACCCATCATCCGCATCGGCAGCGAGCCGCGCTGCGAGAACGAG
>NZ_JBMDXT010000547.1:0-7813 GCF_048594475.1 Nakamurella sp.
ATCGACCCGAACGACGGGGCCGGAGGACCTCCGGCCCCGTCGTTCTTCATGGTCGGAGAACGTTCGGCAGGGCCGGAGGATGGGTGCGACCCGGCGGCGATCGCCGTGGGCCGCCGGGCCGGAGCCCGGTCGCTACCAGCGCCCGCCGCGCTGCACCTCGCGCAGCCGCGGCCGCACGTCGAGCAGGTAGACCAGGCTGCCGGTGAGGCCGGCCAGCCACAGCAGGCTCTGCGGGGCGAAGGCCCCGCCGAAGAAGCCGAGACCCAGGGCGACCGCGCACGCCACCGTGATGCCGGCCCAGGTGCCCTTGGTCTGCTTGTCCGCGGCGGCGAACGCGTCCGACCGGCGGCTGACCGCGTCGACCGCGGCGAAGATGCCCAGAGCGGCGCCCCCGATCGCCAAGATCAGGTTCACGACGGTCACCACCGGAACGATCAAATCCACGCCCCCAGGGTACGTGGAACCCGGTCGCGGCCGACACCGCGCGGACGAAACGATGCCGGCGGACCCCCGGCGCGGCGCGCTCCGGGGGCCGGCGGGGCGATCCGCTCCCGGCGGGCGCCGCCGCCTCCCGGGTGGCGGGTCAGGCGGCGGCCGCGCCGGCGGCATGCCCGCGGCCGGCCGTCGTCCGTGGCTTGGCCGCGGTTCGCGGCGTCGCGGACTTGGCCGCCCGGGCGGTCTCCGGGCCGGCGGTGGTGACCTTGGTGCCGGTCTTGCGGGTGGCCGGCTTGCCGGCGGCCGCCTTGCCCGGAGCCGCCTTCGCGGTGCCGGCGGGCTTGCCGGCGGTGGCCGACTTGCCGGCGGCCGTCGCCTTCTTGGTGCCCGCCTTGGCCGCGGCCGCCCGCTGCGTCGTGGTCGTCGTCGTGGCACCGGTCCGGGTGCCGGCCCGGCCGGCGGCCCGGCCGGCCGGAGCCGGCGCCGGGGTGACCCGGGTCCGTGTCCCCGCCACCTTGGTGGTCGAGGTCGGGTCGGCGGTCGCCGGCCGCGGCGCCGGCTCGCGCGCCGGGGCCGGATCGGCATCGACGACGGTGCCCGGCCGCGACGAGGCGGAGCGCACCTTGGACCAGGTCCGGTCACCCCGCTCGACCAGGCTGCCGTAGATCGAGCCGACCAGCTCGACGTACGCGTCGAGGGTGTCCCGCACCGTCTCGGGGGTCAGGTCGGGCGTGAACTCGGCCACCCGCCCGGGCAGCTGCCCGACGAGCTCGTTGGCCCGGTCGGGAATCTGCGCGGCGAGAGTCTGGATCTCGTCGGCGACGTCGGCGGCGATCTTGGCCGCCCGCTGCGGCAGGTCACCTCCGGTCACCAGCCGGCCCGTGGCGTCGGTCAGCTCGGCGAACGTCTGCTGAGCCCGGGCCGGCAGGTCACCGGCGGCCTCCTGGACCTTCTGCGCGTAGTCCTGCGCGGCCTGCTGGGCGAGCTTGAGGTACTCACCGGCGGTCTGCTGCACCTTGCCGACGTAGTCGGTGGCGGCCTGCTGGGCCTTGCTCTGCAGATCGGCGACCGTCTCGGCGTCCGGGTAGTGCGCCGGATCGGCCAGGTAGTCGGTCAGCGACTCGCGCAGGGCGACCAGCTGCTCGACGGCCATGTCCCCGGCCCCGATGGCGGCCAGCAACGGCCGGGGCAGGTCGCCGAACCGGTCGGCGAGCTGGTCGACGACGGAGTCGGACACGCTTCGGATATCAGACAGCGGCATGGTGTTCTCCTTCCGGCACCGGAGTGATGCCTATGGGTGTGGTCGGGGGGACCCGAGGGTCGGCCGGGTCGGTGTCGGTGTCGGTGACGGTGACGGTGTCGGTGTCGGTGTCGGTGTCCGTCCTGGCGGGATCGGACCCGGCGGGATCGGACCCGGCCAGCCCGGCGGCGTCGAGTACCGCGGCGTCGAGTACCGCCGCGTCGAGCACGGCCGGGTCGGTGTCGACACCCGTTCCCGCCGCGGGGACCGGCTGGGCCGCACGGGGCGTCGACCTTGATACCGGATCGACGCCGGCCTGGGCCTGGTTGCGCAACGCCGCGTAGATGTCCAGCAGCACGGCCTTCTGGCGCTCGGTCAGCACCGGGTCGGCCCGGATCGCGGTGACCACCTCGGGCGCATCGGACGGCTCGAGGATCCCCGCCTTGGCCAGCATCGTCTCGACCGAGATCGACAGGCCGTGCGCGATCTGGGCCAGGATCTCCGCGCTGGGCCGGCGCAGGCCGCGCTCGACCTGGGACAGGTACGGATTGGACACCCCGGCCTTGGCGGCCAGGGCGCGCACCGAGATCTGGGCGGCCAGGCGCTGCTCGCGGATGAATTCACCGAGATCGCGGACCGGGGTGAGCACGGGATTCAAATCGAGTTCCACAGCCCCTCCGGACGTCGGCGTTCTCTGGTCGACGTCCACGCTAGCAGCCCTGCTTGCAATTGCAAGCAGTCTGTTTGCGCAGGTGGTCAGGCTCACACGGGTCTCGGGTCGGGCGGACCGGGCGACCGGGGCGGGCGGTACGGTACTTCCGTCCGGCCGGGGTGGTCGGCCGAGGGGAGGAACGGGGTGACCGAGTCCGGGGCGCCGTCCGGGCCGCGCATCGGCCCACCGGTGACGCCCCCCGCGCGCGTGCGCCGGCCTCGCCTGGACGCGGCGTTGGACCGGACCTTCGATCGCCGGCTGACCGTCGTGACGGCCGGGCCCGGCTTCGGCAAGACCAGCGCGGTCTCCGGATGGGTCCGACGACGCCCGGTCCATCGATTCGCCTGGCTGACGCTGGACCAGGTCGACAACACCACCCAGGCGTTCTGGACCGACGTGCTCGCGGCCATCCGGGCCAGCGGTGCCGTCCCCGCCGGCAGTGCGCTCGACGAGATCCAACCGGCCACCGTCTTCGGCGCGCGCGAGTGGGATCTGGTGCTGGCGGCCCTGGCCGACCTGCGGGAGCGGCTCGTCCTGGTGCTGGACGACTTCCATCTGCTCACCGACCCGCAGGTGCTGGAGTCGGTCGCGTCGCTGCTGACGTATCTGTCGGGACAGCTGCGCCTGGTCATCACCTCGCGGGCCGACCCGCCGTTGCCCCTGCACCGCATCCGGGTCGCCGGGCATCTCACCGAGATCCGCGGCCGGGACCTGGCGTTCACCCTGGACGAGGCCGCCGACCTGTTCCGGCAGCAGGGGTTCGACCTGGAACCGGATCAGGTCGCGCAACTGCACCGGCGCACCGAGGGCTGGTCGGCCGGCCTGGGGCTGGCCGCGCTGTCGCTCGATCGCGCGGACCCGGCGGCCGGCATCGACCGGGTCACCGGCACCGACCGGGCGATCGCCGAGTACCTGATCGGCGAGGTGGTCCAGCAGGCGACCCCGTCCGACCGCGAGTTCCTGCTGAGCACGAGCGTGGTCGACCGGCTCAGCGCCGACCTGGCCGACCAGCTAACCGGACGGACCGACGGGGCTCGGGTGCTGACCCGGCTGCTGGCGGACAACGCGTTCGTCACCGGGTTGGACGACACCTGGGTGGTGTACCACCCGTTGCTGCGCGAGCTGCTGCGGCACCGGCTGGCTTCCGACCACCCCGATCTGGTCCCCGAACTGCATCGGCGCGCCGCGGCCTGGCTCGCCGCCGACGGCGAGCCGATCGAGTCGCTGCGCTACTCCATCCGGGCCGGCGACTGGGACCAGGCCGGGCTGACCCTGCTGTCCTGCGTCACGCTCATCGTCTCCGCCCAGGCGTCGACGCTGGCGGCCACCCTGCGGCCGCTGGCCGCCCGGGCGTCGACCCATCCGGGCCTGTTCCCGCTGGTCGCGGCGTGTGCGGTCCACATGGAGGGCACCGACTACGCCGCCATGCACCAGGACATCCTGGATGCCCGGCCGTTCTTGGACGATGTCCCGGCCCACCTGCGCAGCACTGCGACCGTGGTGCTGGATCTGTTCGACACCGCGTATCACCGGATGACGGGCAACGCCGACGCGTTGCTCGCACTGGCCCGGTCGACCATGCAGATGCTGGACGGCACCAGCCGCCGCGAGCTGCCGATGGCCAGGCACTTCCTCGCGATCGGCGCCACCAACCTGGCCACGGCGTTGCTGTGGACGGGTGATCTGCTCGCGGCCGGCGACGTCTTCGCCGAGTCCGAACGGCAGCTGGGCGAGGTCGGGCTGGAGATCAGCCTGCTGAACACGGCGACCCAGGAGACGGTGCTGGACGCGATGCTCGGTCGGTGCCGTCGCGTCGAGCAACGCGGGATCCGGACGCTCCGGATGATCGAGCGGCGCGGCTGGGGCTCGGAACCGCAGGCCCTGTCGATCTACCTCGGCATCGGGCTGCTGCACCTGATCCGGGGGGACGCCGCGGCCGCCGCCCCGGTGCTGGCCCATGGGCTGGCCATCAGTGGCGACCGCTCGGACCGGACGGTCCGCCTGGGGCTGATGATCGCGGCGGTGGAGCTGGCGGTCGCGCGGGTCGATCCCGATGCGGCACTGGAGGCGACGGCCCGCCTCCGCGCCGCGCTCTTCCGGACCCCCGACGCCCCCGACCATCTGCGACGGTGGGCCGCCGTCGCCTGCGCCACCACGCTCATCCTGGCCGGGCGTCCCGGGCCGGCCGCCGCCGAGCTGCGCCGCCCGGGCGACGATCGGGACTTCTGTACGGGATGGGAGCGGGTCACGCTGGCCCGCGCCCACCTGGACCGGGGCGAGGGCGCCCGGGTCGAGGCGCTCGTGCACCCGGTGATCCAGCCGGGCTGGCCGTTCCGGGAGCAGGTCGTCACGGCCCGGTTGCTGCTCGGCGCGGTGGCCGAGGGACAGCACCGGGACGGGATCGCCCTCGAACACCTGACCGCCGCGATCGAGGCGGCCCGGATCGAAGGGATCCGCCGCCCGTTCCACCAGCTGGCCCCCCGGCTCACCGGCGCCCTGCGTCGCTACCGGGTGCTCGGCGGGCCGCACGTGGACTTCGTCGCCGGGTTCGTGGACGAGCCGCCGGTGGACGCGGCGGATGCGGCCGTCCCGGCCGAACGGCTCACCGAACGGGAGCTGGTCATCGTGCGCTACCTGCCGACGATGCTCAAGGCGTCCGAGATCGCGGCCGACCTGTTCGTGTCGGTCAACACCGTCAAGGCCCACCTGCGGTCGATCTACCGCAAGCTCGACGCCACCAACCGGCGGGAGGCCGTCGAACGGGCGCGGGCGCAGGGTCTGCTCTGACCGGGCGGCTGGGTTCGGCTGCTGCGGCTGGGTTCGGCTGATGCGGCTGGGTTCTACTGATGCGGCTGGTTCTACTGATGCGGCTCAGTGCGACTCGGTGCGCCAGGCGATCGCCGGCGCCGCCGGATGGTCGTAGGTGACGGTCGCGTCCGCCCGGGCCGCCGGCCGCTCGTCGGCGACATAGCGCTCGTACGCCGGCACCCACCACTGACGGTCGGCGGGCAGCGCCCGCGCCAGCGCTGCGGGCGAGAGCCGCAGGTGGACGACGGCGTCGAGCCCGTCCGGATCGGCCAGCAGGAAGGGGCCGTCGATCAGGACGATCGTTCCTTCCCGGACGGGCCGGCGTTCGTCCCGGATCGCCCGATCGGTGGCCGGGTCGCGGAGTCTGGGCAGGTACCCACCCGGGGCCGCGGCGGCGACCGGATCGAGCAGCTCCCGGCGGAGTGCGCCGCCGTCCACCCAGCCGTACAGCAGCATGTCGGGGTCGGTGCGACCGAGTTCCAGGCGCAGTGACGCCGCCCGCCACCACCAGCGGGTCGAGGCCCGGATCACCGGCCGGCCGAGCTCGCGCAACCGCTCCCCCACCGCGTCGGCCAGCCCGTCCGCGCCGGTCTCGGCGAACCCGTCGATGCCCACCCGCGGTCGCGGCTCCGGGCGCCGGTCGATGTGGTCGGCCAGGTCGCGGGCCAGCAGGGCCGGGGTCAGCGGTCGGAAGCGCACCCGGACCAGCCTGGCACGAGCGGCCGGCCGGGCCGGGCGCAGGCCCCGCCCGGCGCGAAGACCCCACCCGCCCGGCGCGCACCCGACCCCGGCCGGAACCGGCACCGTCATCGGCGGCGCCGGGTGGACGGTGACGGTTCCCGCCGCGGGGTCAGGGTGACGGTGGGGCGTCCTGGGCGGGCCGCCCGCCGGCGCGAGGTCGGGTCCCGCGGCGAAGAGAACGTGGGCCGGGGGGCCCGGACGTCACAGGTCCCGGACGTAGAGACGTTCCCGGGAGACGACGGCGAACCCGAGCCGCTCGTACAGCCGGCCGGCGCCCGTCGGGGAATCGGCGTCGACGTCGAGCTCGGCCTCGGCGTAGCCGTCCGACCGCATCGCCGCCAACGACCGGGCGACCAGCGCCGACCCGACGCCCCGCCCACGGACCGCACGCACGGTGCCGACCCGGGAGACATAGCCGGTCCGGTGCCCGCGGGTGGCCGTGTCGGCGTCGTGCTCCGACGCCAGCGAGAACCCGACGATGCCGGTGACGTCCTCGGCCACGAACGACATCCCGGCCCGGAAGGTGATCGAGTCGGTGTACTCCGAGCGCCAGGTGTCCGGGTCCCGCGGCACCGACCCCCAGTGGTCGGCGAACGAGTCGTTGGAGGCGAGGCGGACCGCATCGTCATCGCCGGCCACGAACGGCCGGATCCGGACCCCCGGCGGATCGGGCACCGGATCCGGGGACGGGCCGCGCAGGTCGGCCCGCATCCGGAAGAAGTACCGCCGCGGCTCGAAGCCGGCCGCGACGATCGCCGCGATGGCGCCCGGGCGCCGCTCGGCGGCACCGATCCGCAGCTCCCCGGGCCTGCCGGCCGCCTGAACGTCGCGCAGCGTGCGGGCCAGCTCGAGCTGCCGGGCCAGCAGCCACCCGCCGATGCCCCGGCGGTGCACGTCAGGATGCACCCCGCCGTCGGCGTAGGCCAGCCACCCGGGTTCCCGGGCGATCACGTGCAGCAGTCCGTAGCCGACCAAGCGGCCCGACCGGAGCACCGCCACCCCGCCGCCGTCGAGGACGGCGACCGGAGAGGCGAATTCCTCGCGGATCTCGGTCTCGGTGTAGGCGTGATCGTCGGGCTCGGCCCGCTCCCACGCGGCCAGCAGATCGGTCACCGCCGGCACGTCGGCCGGCGTCAGATCCCGGGCGGTGAATCCGGACGGCAGCGCGATCGTCGACGACTTGGTCATCGGCGCACGGTAGCCGCGCGGCCGGCTCGGCTGCACCCGAGATTCCGGCCGGGCGGCCCACGGGTCCGGGTGCGGGTCAACACGGCAGGCCCCGGCAGAACGGGTGGCCGGACGGGTCGAGGTAGGCCCGGAACCCGCCGGCGGCGATGCCGGTGGGGCGGGCGCCGATGGCCAGCACCCGCGCCTCGCCCTCGTCCAGGTCGTCGACGGTCACGTCGAGGTGGGACTGCTGGGGCACCGCCGGGTCGGGCCACGTCGGCGGGACCAGATCGGGGGCCAGCTGGAACGCCAGGCCGTAGGACGATCCCGCGTCCGGCCGCAGGGTGATCCAGTCCTCGTCCTCGTCCACGACGATCCAGCCGAGCAGGGCCCCGTAGAACTCGGCCAGCCGGCGCGGCTCGGGGGTGTCCAGGACGACGAGGTCGAACCGGGCGATCGGGGTTCGTCCGGAGTCGGGGGTCGGGGCAGGTGTCATGCCCCGCATCTCAGCACAGCCCTCCGACAGCCTCGCCGCACCCGCCCGCCCGACAGCCTCCCCCCATCCGCCTCCCCGCGCGGATCATCAACGCCGGCGGTGCGCCACGAGGCGCTGCTTGTTCGAGTGGAGGTGAGAGGCCACCACCGCTGACCCTGTCGTAGCGGGGCGGTGGAGCTGAGGGCAGCCCGTTGCCGGGGTACGCCGGGAACGG
>NZ_JBMDXT010000548.1:0-3818 GCF_048594475.1 Nakamurella sp.
CCGTCCCCGGGGACGGCGGGGACGTCGCGGGAGCGGGCCGGGACGTCGACCCGCGGGGCGTGCTCGACGCCACCCGATGTCCGCGAGGTGGCCGCGGCCGGCTCGACCGCGGTCGGCGCGGTTCCGGGCAGCGCGGCGAAGAACTCCCCGGCCAACCGGTTCAGGGTCGCCTCGTCCGGCAGCCAGGCCGGCCGGTCCGGCCCCGGCGGAACGGCGTCGAGGCCGCCGGCCGAGCCCGGCGCCGCGGGGTCGGGGACCTCAGCGGTAGGTCGGGTTGTAGTCATGGAACCGATCGACGGCCACGTCGTCGAGCACCGCCAGCGCGTCGTCGGTCAGCACGGCGAGCGAGCAGTACAGCGACACCAGGTACGAGGCGATCGCGCTGCGATCGATGCCCATGAACCGCACCGACAGGCCCGGACCCTGCTCGCCGGCCAGCCCCGGCTGGTAGAGACCCACCACGCCCTGCCGCGCCGCGCCCGTGCGGAGCAGCACGAACTTGGTCCGGCCGTTCTCCAGCGGCACCTTGTCGCTGGGCACGATCGGCAGCCCGCGCCACGTCAGGAACTGGGAGCCGAACAGGCTGACGGTGGGCGGCGGGACCCCCCCGGCGGGTGCATTCGCGGCCGAACGCGGCGACCCCCTCCGGGTGGGTCAGGAAGAAGGCGGGCTCCTTCCACACCTTGGCGATCAGGCTGTCCAGGTCGTCCGGGGTCGGCGGGCCGCTGATCGTGGGGATCCGCTGGCTCGGCGCGCACTGCGAGATCAGTCCGTACTGCGAGCTGTTGATCAGCTCGCCCTCCTGATGCTCTTTGATCGCCTCGATGGTCAGCCGCAGCTGCTCCTTGATCTGGTCGTGCGGGCTCGAGTACAGGTCCGAGACCCGGGTGTGCACGTCCAGGATGGTCGAGACCGAGTTGAGGATGTACTCCCGCGGGTTCTCCTCGTAGTCAACGAACGTCGTCGGGAGCGGCGACTCGTCGTAGTTGGAGCAGACGATGTCCACGTCCTCGGGATGCTTGACCTTGTTCACCCGGTAGATGCCCGCCTCGACCGGCACCCAGGCCAGCAGGTGCACGAGCCACCGCGGGGTGATCGTGGACATCTGCGGGACGGTCTTGGTGACATCCGCGAGATTCCGGGCAGCGGCATCGCCCAGTGCCTGGGATGGGGGGGCAGTCGTCATCCGCGCAACTCCTCCGTGTGTGCTCCACGCAAGCCCACCGGCCGTCCGGGACGGTCGGACTCCTGGACCCTAGCCGCCGGTGTCCATTCCCGATACGTGGGGTTCGAAACGACCTTTCAGCCCCGGTGCAGCAACACCAGCGTCCCGTCCTGCGCGACCTGCGCGTACCCGTTCGCGAGCAACGCCGCCCGCCGGTCCTGCAGCCAGGAGGTGTCTGCCCCCGCCGGTCCGGAATCCATCCGGAGCAGCACCCAGTCCGCGTCCAGCGGCAGCTCCGTGCCGTCGGTCCACTCGCGATTGGCCAGCAGCACCGGGTTGCGGTCGGCCAGGTTGCCCAGCACCCCGGCGTCGGCGATGACCCGTTCGCCCGGCGGGATCTGCTCGATCACCCGGTGCGCCGCCACACAGAAGTCGCAGCGCTCGCGGGACGCGGCCAGGGTCGCCGGCAGTTCCGAGGTGTGCACCTGGTAATCGATCACCACGGCGAGCAGCAGCGCCGCGGCCAGGCCCTGCGGGCCCGACCAGAAGGCGCGGATGCGGTCCGGGCCCAACCCGAGGCGCTGCCGGCGCTGGGCGATGGCCACGACCAGGGCCAGGAAGCAGACGACCATGAGCGGGCCGTCGTAGTAGTACTTCATCTGCAGGTAGACGTCCCGCTGGGACGCGAACCGGGCGACCAGGGTCGGCAGGGCGACCAGGATCAGGGGGGACCGCAGACCCCAGGCGGCGGTGGCGGCGAGCGCCGCGAGCAGCGTCACCCCGTTCCAGCTGACCAGGTTGTCCAGCACGGTCAGGCCCAGGCCGAACGGTCCGCCCGCGGTGGGGTCGCCGCCGAGCACGAAGTAGGTGTAGGTCCCGGTGTAGCTGAACCACGGGATGACGACCAGCGTCAGCAGCCCGAAGGCCAGCACCGAACCGGCGATCAGGCCGAGGCCGATCGCCCAGCGCCGGGCGGTCAGCAGGACCAGCCCGATCCCCGCGACGTACAGCGGGGTGTCCTCCTTGACCAGCACCAGGGCCGCGCACCAGAACAGCAGCCACCCGGTCCGATCGTCCAGCAGGGCCTCCAGCGCCAGCGCGAGGAAGGCAACCGCGAAGCAGGCCTCGTGGAAGTCGAAGTCCAGCACCTTGAGCACGCCCCAGGACAGGGCGAAGGCGACCCCGATGTAGTAGCCCAGCCCGCCGAGCCGGCGCACCGCGACCCGGGTGACGACGTGCACGCCGACCGCCAGCATCAGGGCCTGGGCGATCAGCAGCGTGATGACACTGGGCCAGATCCGGTAGAACGGCGCCAGCGTCATCATGATCGGGGTGAAGTGGTCGCCCAGGCTGTTGAACGGTTCCTGCGACTTGATCAGGACGTCCGGGGCGCGGCCCTGCGCGTAGTTGGCGATCGCCTGCTGGAAGATCGTGATGTCCAGCGTGGTCTTGAACTGCAGGTGCCGCAGCACCGACTCGTAGGCGTAGAGGGCGAAGGCGGCAACGCTGACGGTCCAGACGGCCGCGCGGCGACGCGGATCCCAGGCGTGGTCCGGGACCGGACCGAACGGTGCGCCGGTGCGGCCGTCCGGGCCGCCCATCCGGAACGGCGCGGGTCGCGAGCCCCGGCGGGCGCCCCGTCCCGCCGCCGTGGAGCCGGCCGCCGGCGGTGCCGGGGCGGGGTCGACGCCGGAGTCGGGCACGGCGCTCCTCTCCGGTCGGCGGATGTGGTCGACGCCGATCCCGGCGAATTGGACGAGTGTGCCGGATCGACCGATGCGATCGCATCCATCTGGGTCACTCGGGGTGAGATCGGCGTGGGTGCGCGGACGGGTGTGCACCGCCGACCGGGCGATAGGTTCGGCCGGGGCGGCTCGGCGGTGCGCCGCCGGATCACGAGCGGAGGGGGCACCGGGTGGACCCCGACCAGGCGCCCTCACCGGCAGCCGAGCCGCCAGCGGGCTCGGACCCCGCGATCCCGACGAGGTCGGCCTCGCCGACCCTGGCCCCGCCGTCGCTCGGACCGCCACCCCTGGCCGCGGCGTCCCTGGCTCCGGCGTCCCTGGCTCCGACGTCCCTGAGCGTGGTCGACCTGAACGCCGGCGACACGGGGACGGTGCGCGCCGTCATCGCCGGGCTGTCGGCGGAGTCGCGGTACCGGCGGTTCCAGTCCAGCCGGCCGACCCCGCCGTCGACCGTGCTGCGCCAGCTGGCCGCCGCGCCGTCCGCCGACCGGTGCACCCACGTCGCCCTGCTCGACGGCGCCCCGGTCGGCCTCGTCCACTGGTACCGGCTGCCCGGGAGCCGTGACGCCGAGGTCGCCTGCGAGGTGGTCGACGCCGCCCAGCATCGCGGGATCGGCAAGGCGCTGCTCCGGCAGGCCGCGCTGTCGGCGGCAGAACGGGGCATCGAGGCGTTCGTCGCGCACCTCTGGGTCGGGGACACGCGGCTCTTCCGCCGCGCCCGAGCCGCCGGGGCCGTCCCCGACCGGTCGGAGCCGGGCCGCGTCCGGCTGCCCGTCGAGGCGGCCGCGGCGGTCCGCTGACCGCTCCACGCGGCCGCGTCAGTCCGCCGGCCGGCCCGGGTACCGAGCGGGTGGCGGCCGGCCCGCGGGGCGCCGAGCGCCCGGGGCCGGCGGCCCGACCGGGCGCGG
>NZ_JBMDXT010000549.1:0-11145 GCF_048594475.1 Nakamurella sp.
GACCACCTTCGACGTCGACACCATCCGGCGGCACCTGTCCGTGGTCGTGCTGACCCAGGGCCGGCTGATCTTCGTGCACGCCGACGACCACAGCGCCGACGAGGAGCACGGGGACGAGAACCACGGCATCGCCACCAGCGAATCCGTGCCGCTGTCGTCGGTCCGATCGGTGATGGTGACCCATGTGGTGCCCAAGCCCGAGCGGTACCGGCGGGGCAAGCTCGGCCGCGAGCTGACCGTGACCATCGGCTGGGGCGCGGTGTCCCGCGTCGACCTGGAGCCGGCGACCTGCGGCGACCCCAACTGCGAGGCGGACCACGGGATGACCGGCAGCATCACCGCCGACGACCTGTCCCTGCGGATCAGCGCCGACGCCGAGGGCGAGGGTGCCCTGCGGGACGGCATCACCTTCGCCAAGGCCCTGTCGGCGATGACCGCGGCCGCCGCCGTCCGCCGCTGACCCGCGCGGATCAACAACCCCGGCGCGGATGATCTCGTCGACTCCCGTCCCACCCGTCACATCCGGGGTGGTTTCGTCCGCGCGGCGGTCCCCGTCGGAGGCGCCCCGGCCGGGACGGCTCCGACGGTGAGCGCGGACTGGCTCGTCCCCCGGTACGACGGGACCGCGCTGGGCGCCCTGCTGCCCGGGGTCGCCGCGGCGATGGGGCACGAGATCGGCCTGCCGGCGGTCGACCTGCCGCCGGCCGAGCGGGTGTGCGTGGTGCTGCTCGACGGGCTGGGGCACCGGCTGCTGCTCGAACGGGCCCGGCACGCGCCGTTCCTCGGCTCGCTGCTGCGTGAGGACGGTGCCCTGGTGGCCGGCGGGCCGAGCACGACGGCGACGTCGATGGCCTCCTTCGGCACCGGCCTGCCGCCGGGCCGGCACGGGCTGGTCGGCTACGAGGTGATGGACCCGGCGCGGGGCGAACTGCTCAACGAGCTGCGCTGGCACCCGGGGACCGATCCACTGGCCTGGCAGCCGTACCCGACGGTCTTCGAGCACCTGGCCGGCCGGGGGGTGCCGGTGACCCAGATCGGCAACCCGGAGTTCTACGGCTCGGGCCTGACCGTCGCCGCCCTCCGCGGGGCCGACTTCATCGGGCTCGGGCGGCTGCACGAGCGGGTCGACGCGGCCGCCGAGCGGCTGCGCGGTCCCGGCCTTGTCTACCTCTACTGGGCCGACATCGACGCGGTCGGACACGTGCACGGGTGGCGCTCGCCGCAGTGGCGGCGCACGCTGCGCGCCGTCGACCGCGAGCTGGCCCGGCTGGCCCGCCGGCTCCTCCCGGGCACGCTGCTCGTCGTCACCGCCGACCACGGCATGGTCGACGTCCCGCATCCGGACCGGCTGGACCTGGCCACCCGGCCCGGGCTGTGGCCGCGGTTCCGGGTGCTCGGCGGTGAGGGCCGGTTCGCCCAGCTCTACTGCGCGCCCGGCACCTCCGCGGATGCGGCCGCCGAGCTGGCCGGGCAGGTGAGCCACTGGGTGGGCGAACGCGCGGAGGTCCGGACGCGGGCCGCGGCCATCGAGCAGGGCTGGTTCGGCCCGGTCGACCCCCGGGTGCGGGGCCGGATCGGGGACGTGGTCGTCGCCGGCCGCGAACCGTTCACTTTGATCGACTCGCGCACCGCGAGCCGGCACGTGCTGTCGCTGGTCGGCCAGCACGGCTCGCTCACCCCGGCCGAGCAGCTCGTGCCGCTGCTGGTGACCGTGGTCTGAGCCGGCCCGGTCAGGCCCCTGTGATGCCGGCCGCCGGATGCGGCACGATCGGCGGCATGGACGTGCTCGCCAGCCGGATCATCCTGCGACCGCGGGACCCGGCCGCCACCCAGCGGTTCTACCGGGACGACCTGGGGCTGGCGATCGCCCGCGAGTTCGGCCCGCCCGACGCCCCGGCGGTCGTGTTCTTCGCCGGCCCGACATTGATCGAGGTCTCCGGCCGGGTCGACGAACCGGGCCGGGCCGGCATCGCGATCTGGCTGCAGGTGCGCGACGTGCGGGCCGAGGTGACCCGGCTGGCCGGTCGGGGGGTGCCCATCGTCCGGGAACCGCGGGAGGAGTTCTGGGGGCTGATCGAGGCCTGGATCGCCGATCCCGACGGCACCCCGATCGTGCTGGTGCAGGTGCCCGCCGACCATCCGCTGCGCCGGGACACCCGCCGGTTCGACGACTGATTGGGCAGCTGATTCGGCGACTGATTCGGCGACTGGATCAAGACCTGGATCGTCACCCGGGCCGGTCGGCCCCGGACCGGGCCCGGGCGGCGAACCGGCTGGCCAGCGCGGCGCCGGCGGTCAGCGCCGCGGCGGTCAGGAACGTCAGGCGCCACGCCGCTGGCCGCCCGTCGGCCGCGGCCGGGTCCACCGAGCCGACGGCGCCGGTGAACACCGCGCCGAGGGCTGAGGCCCCGGTGATCAGCCCGAGGTTGCGGGACAGTCCGAGCAGGCCGGCGGCCGTCCCCCGGTGCCGTTCGGCCGTGCGGTTGAGCATGGCCGTGGTGTTGGCGGCCAGGAAGAGCTGGTAGCCCGGCGTCAGGACCAGCAGCGCCGCCACGTAGCCGACGACGCCCCACCAGACGGGGAAGAAGGCGAGCGCGAGCGCCCCGGCCGTCAGCATGACGAGCCCGACGGTCACCGTCACCGAGGCGCCGGCCCGGTCGACCAGGCGCCCGGCCGGGATGCCGGTGCCGGCCGAGATGACCGGCCCGACGGCCATGATCGCGCCGATGGCGGCCACCGGCAGGTGCAGCGCGTCGGCCAGGAAGAACGGTCCGACCACGAGCGTGGTCATCATGACGGCGGCGACCACGACGTTGGTCCCCAACCCGATCGCGACCGCCCGGGACCCGAGCACCCTCATCGGCACGACGGGGTGCGTCGACCGGGTCTCGACGAGCACGAACGCGGCGGTCAGCAGGGCCGCGGCGACCAGCAGCGGGCCGGTCGGCCAACGGTCGGTGGGCGCGGTCAACGCCAACCCGTACAGGGCTGTCGCCGCGATGAGCAGCCCGGCGCCCGGGCCGTCGAAGCGGACCGGTCGCGCGCCGGGCGAGTCGCCGACGGGTCCGCGCGCGACCAGAACCAGAGCCAGCAGCCCGACCGGCACCATGGCCAGGAACGGCGCCCGCCAGCCACCCAGGCCGATGAGCAGCCCACCCAGGGCCGGTCCGGCCGCCGTGCCGACCGCCGACGTCGTGCCGAGCAGGCCCATCGTCCGGCCGACCCGTTCCGGTCCCGCGGTGGCCCGGGCGATGGCCAGCGGCAGGGCGGTCATCACGGCGGCCCCGACACCCTGGACCCCGCGGGCCGCGACGAGGACGCCCAGACCGGGGGCGCAGGCGCCGGCCAGGGCCGCGCCGCCGAACAGGGCCAGGCCGGCGAGCAGCACCCGCCGGTGGCCCAGACGGTCGCCCAGATCACCCACCGCGACACTCGTCGCGGTCATCCCCAGCAGGTAGGCGACGACCACCCAGCGGACCTGCCCGGGCGACGCGTCGAACGCGACCGCCAGCTCCGGCAGGGCCACGTTCGCTGCGCTGGTGCCGACCGACGCGGCCAGCACCGCCAGCCCCATTCCCGCCGCCCCGGCCGCCGCCGGCGATGTCCTCGTCATGGTCGAAGGGTGCGCGGGCGCCGCCGGCGACCGCAACGAATGTTGCCGGAACTGGGACGGACTGGTCGGATGGACCGTATGCACCCGCCACCCGAAACGCCGGCCGGTCGGGCGACCCGACCGGCCGATCGACCCGCCGATCGACCCGCCGACGGCCTCGCCGCCGCGCTGCACGCGGTGGGGCCCCGGTTGCAGGCCGTGCGGCAGCGGCGCGGACTGTCCCTGGCCGCGGTCGCCACGGCCACCGGCATCTCCACCAGCACCCTGTCCCGGCTGGAGACCGGTCGGCGTCGGCCGAGCCTGGAACTGCTGCTGCCGCTGGCCCAGGTCTACCGGGTGCCGCTGGACGACCTGGTCGGTGCCCCGGAGACCGGTGACCCCCGCGTGCGGTTGCGCCCCCGCCGGGTCAACGGGCGGATCGTCATCCCCCTGGCCCACCAGCCCGGCACCCCGCAGGCCTGGAAGATCCTCGTCCCTGGTCATTTCGCCGACGTCGACCTCAAGACCCACGAGGGTCATGAGTGGCTGTACGTGCTGGCCGGACGGATGCGCCTGGTCGTCGGTGATCGGGACGTGGTCATGGGGGTCGGCGAGGTCGCCGAGTTCGATACCCGGATCCCGCACTGGTTCGGCAGCACCGGCGAGGGAGATGCCGAGATCCTGAGCATCTTCAGCCCGCAGGGCGTCCGGGCCCATGCCCGGGGACCGAGCGGTGAGCCCGACCCCCCTGCATGACTATGCGATGTGCTGTATTGTCAGCGCTTCCGAGGGAGGAACTCATGACATACCGGGTGGCGGTCGCCGGAGCGAGCGGGTACGCGGGCGGCGAAGCCCTGCGCCTGCTGCTGGCGCACCCCCAGGTCGAGATCGGGGCGGTGACCGCGCACAGCAACGCCGGGGACCCCCTGGGTGCGCATCAGCCGCACCTGACCCCGCTGGCCGACCGCATCCTCGAGCCGACCACCGTCGAGGCCCTGCGCGGGCACGACGCGGTGATCCTGGCCCTGCCGCACGGGCAGTCGCACGAGGTGGCCGCCCAGCTCGGTCCGGACACGGTCGTCGTCGACTGCGGGGCCGACCACCGGCTGGAGGATCCGGCCGCCTGGGCGCAGTTCTACGGCGGTGAGCACCCTGGCACCTGGCCCTACGGCATCCCCGAACTCCCCGGCCACCGCGAGCGACTGCGCGGCGCGCGGCGGGTCGCCGTCCCTGGTTGCTACCCGACCGGCGCGTCCCTGGCCATGGTGCCGGCGTTGACAGCCGGCCTGGTCCGGCCGGACGTGGTCGTGGTCGCCGCGTCCGGGACGTCCGGAGCCGGCAAGGCGCCCAAGACGAACCTGATCGGCTCCGAAGTGATGGGCGCGGTCTCCGCCTACGGGGTGGGGGGTGTGCATCGGCACACCCCCGAGATGATCCAGAACTTCGGCAAGGCATCCGGGGAGCCGGTCACCGTCTCGTTCACCCCGCTGCTGGTGCCGATGCCGCGCGGCATCCTGTCCACCGTCAGCGCGCCGGTCGCGCAGGCCGGCGTCACCGCCGACGAGGTCCGGGCGGTCTACGAGAAGGCCTACGGTGACGAGCCGTTCGTCCGTCTGCTGCCGGCCGGGCAGTGGCCGACGACCGCGTCCACCCTCGGCGCGAACACCGTCCACCTGCAGGTCGCCGTCGACGCGGCCGCCGGCCGGGTGATCGTCATCTCGGCCCTGGACAACCTGACCAAGGGCACCGCCGGCGCCGCCGTGCAGTGCCTCAACCTGGCCCTCGGCCTGCCGGAGACGACGGGCCTGCCGACCGTAGGAGTTGCGCCATGAGCTGTACGAGCCCGCAGGGGTTCCGGGCCGCCGGCGTCACCGCCGGCCTGAAGGCGTCCGGGAAGCCCGACGTCGCCCTGGTCGTCAACGACGGTCCCCGCTTCGACGCCGCCGGGGTGTTCACCGGCAATCGGGTCAAGGCCGCGCCGGTCCGCTGGTGCCAGGCCCTGTTCTCCGCCGACGAGGGGCCGGGTGCCCAGCTCGCCGCGGTCATCCTGAATTCCGGCGGCGCCAACGCGTGCACCGGCGCGGAGGGCTACCAGGACACGGTGACCACCGCCGAGCACGTCGGTTCGGTGCTGAGCCTGCCGGCCCGGCGGGTGGCCGTGGCGTCCACCGGGCTGATCGGGATGCGGCTGCCGATGGACCTGCTGCTGGCCGGCGCCGGCGAGGCGCACCGCGCGCTGTCGGCCCGCGGCGGCGCCGATGCGGCCGTCGCCATCATGACGACCGACACCGTGCCCAAGACCGTGGTGGTCGACGGCCCCGGCTTCACCGTCGGCGGCATGGCCAAGGGCGCCGGCATGCTCGCTCCCGGCCTGGCCACCATGCTGGTCGTGCTCACCACCGACGCGGTGGCCGACGGTGCCACCCTGGACGGCGCGCTGCGGGCGGCGACCCGGGTCAGCTTCGACCGCCTGGACTCCGACGGGGCGATGTCGACCAACGACACCGTCCTGCTGCTGGCCTCCGGCGCGTCCGGCACCGAGCCGAGCGCGGAACAGCTCACCGCCGCGGTCACCCGGGCCTGCACGGACCTGGCCGAACAGTTGCTGGCCGACGCCGAGGGCGCCACCAAGGAGATCCGGATCGAGGTGCGCGGCGCGGTCACCGAGGACGACGCGGTCGAGGTCGGCCGGCTCGTCGCCCGGAACAACCTGGTCAAGACCGCGTTCTTCGGGCAGGACCCCAACTGGGGGCGGATCCTCGCGGCGGTCGGCACCGCCGGCCCGCACATCGAGTTCGACGCCGACGCCATCGACGTCGCCCTCAACGGCGTGCAGATCTGCCGGGCCGGCGGCGTCGGCGACGACCGCGACCTGGTCGACCTGCGCGGCCGGCAGGCGCACGTGGTCATCGACCTGCACGCCGGCACCGAGACGGCGACGGTGCTGACCAACGACCTGTCGCACGCCTACGTGCACGAGAACTCGGCGTACTCGACATGACCGGCGCCGCGTCCGCGTTCGAACCCCGCGAGCTGTCCCAGCTGGCGACCGCGCAGCAGCGCGCCGAGGTGCTGGCCGACGCCCTGCCCTGGCTGCGCCGCTTCGCCGGGCAGATCGTCGTCGTCAAGTACGGCGGCAACGCGATGACCGACGAGACCCTCAAGCGCGCGTTCGCCGCCGACATGGTGTTCCTGCGCACCGTCGGGTTGCGCCCGGTGGTGGTGCACGGCGGCGGGCCGCAGATCAGCGCCATGCTCAAGCGGCTGGGACTGACCGGTGAGTTCAAGGGCGGGTTCCGGGTGACCACCCCGGAGACCATGGACGTGGTGCGGATGGTGCTGGTCGGCCAGGTCGGCCGCGAGCTGGTCAACCTGATCAACTCGCACGGCCCGCTGGCCGTCGGCATGTCCGGCGAGGACGCCGGCCTGTTCACCGCCGCCCGGCGGCACGTGCTGGTCGACGGCGTCCCCACCGACGTCGGGCTGGTCGGCGACGTCGTCGAGGTGAATCCGGCCGCCGTGCTCGACCTGGTCGACGCCGGCCGCATCCCGGTCGTCTCGACCGTCGCCCCGGACGCCGACGGCGTGGTGCACAACGTCAACGCCGACACCGCCGCCGCCGCCCTGGCCGTCGCGCTGGACGCGGCGAAGCTGGTCATGCTGACCGACGTCGAGGGCGTGTACGCCAACTGGCCGGACCGGAACTCGCTGCTGTCCCGGATCGGCGCGGACGCGCTGGAGGAACTGCTGCCCCGGCTGGAGTCGGGCATGGTGCCCAAGATGGAGGGGTGCCTGCGCGCGGTGCGCGGGGGAGTGGCCGCCGCGCACGTCATCGACGGCCGCGTCCCGCACGCCGTCCTGCTGGAGATCGTCACCACCGAGGGCGTCGGGACCATGGTCCTGCCGCATCTGGAACCCCACCTGGAGCACCCGAAATGAGTCCGGCCACGAGCAACGAGCAGGCCGCCGCCCGGTGGCAGCACGCGTTGATGAACAACTTCGGCACCCCGCCGATTGAGCTGGTCAGCGGGCACGGCGCGGTCGTCGTCGACGCCGAGGGCCACGAGTACCTGGACCTGCTCGGCGGGATCGCGGTCAACGCCCTCGGCCACGCGCACCCGGCGATCGTGCGGGCCGTCAGCGAGCAGATCGCCACCCTGGGCCACGTCAGCAACTTCTTCACCCACCCCGCCGTGCTGGAGCTGGCCGAGAAGCTGCAGGACATCAGCGGGGCCGGCGAGTCCGGGCGGGTGATCTTCGCCAACTCCGGCGCCGAGGCGAACGAGGCCGCGTTCAAGATGGCCCGGCTGACCGGCCGGCCGACCATCGTCGCCGCCGACGGCGCCTTCCACGGCCGAACCATGGGCGCGCTGTCCATCACCGGTCAGCCGGCCAAACGTGCGCCGTTCGAGCCGATGCCACCGGGTGCCGCGTTCGTGCCCTACGGCGACGTCGACGCGCTCGACGCGGCGGTCGACGAGCGGACCGCGGCGGTGTTCCTGGAGCCGATCCTGGGCGAGGCCGGCGTCGTGCCCGCCCCCGACGGCTACCTGGTCGCCGCCCGCAAGATCACCGCCGAGCGCGGCGCGCTGCTGGTCCTGGACGAAGTGCAGACCGGCATCGGCCGCACCGGAACCTGGCTGGCGCACCAGCGTTTCGGCATCGTGCCCGACGTCGTGACGCTGGCCAAAGGGCTGGGCGGCGGCCTGCCGATCGGCGCCGCCATCGGTTACGGGTGGGCCGCCAACCTGCTCCAACCCGGCCAGCACGGCAGCACCTTCGCCGGCAACCCGGTCTGCGCGGCCGCCGCCCTGGCGGTGCTGCGGACCATCGAGACCGATGGACTGCTCGATCATGTCGCCACCCTGGGCAAGCACATCGCGACGGCCGTCGAGGATCTCGATGATCCGCGGATCGAGAAGGTCCGCGGTCAGGGACTGCTGCTGGGCATCGTCCTGACCGACCCGATCTCGGCCCCGGTCGCCGCGGCCGCCCGGGACCACGGGTTCATCGTCAACGCCCCGGCCCCGGACGTCATCCGGCTGGCCCCCCCGCTCATCCTGACCACGGAGCAGGCCGACTCCTTCGTCGCCGCCCTGCCCGGCATCCTGGACACCGCCATCGAGGAGACGACATGACCAGCGCGCCCGTCCGGCACTTCCTGCGGGACGACGACGTCACGCCGGACGAGCTGATCCAGATCCTGGACACCGCCGACGCCTTCAAGAAGGACCGCACCGGATACACGCCGCTGGCCGGCAAGGCCGTCGCCGTGGTGTTCGAGAAGAACTCGACCCGGACCCGGCTGTCCTTCGAGGTCGGCATCGCCCAGCTCGGGGCGCAGCCGGTGATCGTGGACGGCCGCACCAGCCAGCTCGGCCGGGAGGAGACGATCGAGGACACCTCCCGCGTGCTGTCCCGGTTCGTCGACGCGGTCGCCATCCGCACGTTCGCGCAGGGCCGGATCGACGCCCTGGCCGGCGTGTCCAGCGTGCCGGTGATCAACGCGCTGACCGACGAGTTCCACCCCTGCCAGGTGCTGGCCGACCTGCAGACCATCCGGGAGCGCAAGGGCCGCCTGGCCGGTCTGACCATGACCTACCTCGGCGACGGTGCCAACAACATGGCCCACTCGCTGATGCTCGGCGGCGCCAACGCCGGCATGACCGTCCGGGTCAGCGCGCCCACCGGCTTCGACCCGCACCCGCAGTTCGTCGACGCCGCCCGGGCCCGGGCCGCGCAGACCGGCGGCGGGGTCGAACTGATCGCCGACCCGCAGGCCGCCGCCGACGGCGCCGACGTCCTGGTCACCGACACGTGGGTGTCGATGGGGCAGGAGAACGACGGCCTGGACCGCATCGGCCCGTTCCGGCCGTACCAGATCAACCCGGCCCTGCTGGGCCGGGCCGGCCAGGACGCGATCGTGCTGCACTGCCTGCCCGCGCACCGCGGTTTCGAGATCACCGACGAGGTGATCGACGGGCCGGCGTCCGCGGTCTGGGACGAGGCCGAGAACCGGCTGCACGCGCAGAAGGCACTGATGGCGCTGCTACTGACCGGCTTCCGCTGACCGGGCCGGCCGGCGCACCCGTGAACCCGCTGGCGACGAAGGCGGCCCGGCACGGCCGGATCACCGAGCTCATCCGGGACCACCCGGTGCGCTCGCAGACCGAGCTGATGGCGCTGCTGTCGGCGTCCGGGGTGACCGTCACCCAGGCCACCCTGTCCCGGGACCTGGAGGAACTGGGTGCGCTCAAGCTCCGCGGGGTGGACGGCGGGCCGCCGGTCTACCGGATCCCGGAGGACGGCACCCCCCGGCCGATGGAGGGCGGCACGGATCGGCTGGCCCGCCTGCTCGGCGAGCTGCTGCTCTCGTTCGACGGATCGGCCAACCTGGCCGTCCTGCGCACCCCGCCGGGCGCCGCGCAGTACCTCGCCTCGGCGATCGACCGGGCCAGCCTGGCCGACATCGTCGGCACCATCGCCGGCGACGACACCATCCTGGTCGTCGCCCGGGACGGCCGGACCGGCCTGGAGGTCGGCCGGCTGCTGGCCGGCCTGGCCGCCGGCGACACCTGACCACCCGGCCCCCCGCGCACCGGGCCACCCGGCCCGCCCGGGCCCCGGCCGGCCAGCAGCCGGCGGGTCCCGCCCGCACGACCACCGTCACCCGCACAGATAGGCTCCCTGCTCGTGTCCAAGGTTCTTGAATCCCTGCCCCAGGGCCAGAAGGTCGGCATCGCGTTCTCGGGAGGGCTGGACACCTCGGTGGCCGTGGCCTGGATGCGCGAGAACGGGGCGGTGCCCTGCGCGTACACCGCTGACCTGGGCCAGGCCGACGAGCCCGACCTGTCCGGCGTCCCCGGCCGGGCGACCGAGTACGGCGCCGAGATCGCCCGGATCGTCGACTGCCGGGCCGGCCTGGTCGAGGAGGGCTTCGTCGCCCTGGCCTGCGGCGCGTTCCACATCCGCTCGGCCGGGCTGACCTACTTCAACACCACCCCGCTGGGCCGCGCCGTCACCGGGACCCTGCTGGTCCGGGCAATGGCCGACGACGAGGTCGACATCTGGGGCGACGGCTCGACCTACAAGGGCAACGACATCGAGCGCTTCTACCGGTACGGGCTGCTGGCCAACCCGCGCCTGCGGATCTACAAGCCCTGGCTGGACACCAAGTTCGTCACCGAGCTGGGTGGCCGCACCGAGATGAGCGAGTGGCTGCTGGCCCGCGACCTGCCGTACCGGGCGTCGGCGGAGAAGGCGTACTCGACCGACGCCAACATCTGGGGAGCCACCCACGAGGCCAAGCGCCTGGAGCACCTGGACGCCTCCGTGGAGATCGTCCAGCCGATCATGGGCGTGCGGTACTGGGACGAGTCCGTCGCGATCGCCACCGAGGACGTGACCCTGGCGTTCGAACGGGGCCGGCCGGTCGCCATCAACGGCGTGGAGCTGGACCCGGTCGCCCTCGTGATCGAGGCCAACGCCATCGGCGGCCGGCACGGCCTGGGCATGAGCGACCAGATCGAGAACCGGATCATCGAGGCCAAGTC
>NZ_JBMDXT010000055.1:0-1883 GCF_048594475.1 Nakamurella sp.
GGGGCGGATGGTCATCGCAACAGGGTACGAAACCCGCGCCCGGCCACGTCGGGACCTTCGACCCGGTGGAGGTGGGGCGGTCGCGGATGTATGGTGCGTGGCTAGGGCAGGCTAACCAACACCTTGCCTGGGGGTGCGGCCATCCGCGCCGACACGAGGCGGGAGGTGCGCATGCTCGCGACGTTCGTCATCGGCCTGCGCGAAGGACTCGAGGCCGCGCTCATCGTGGGCATCATCGCCGCCTTCCTCAAGCAGAGCAACCGCGCCGACGCGATCCGGCACGTCTGGATCGGCGTCGGGGTCGCGGTCGTGATCTGCCTGGGCGTCGGTGTGCTGCTGCAGGTGCTCCGTTCGGAGCTGCCGCAGGAGCAGCAGGAGATGCTCGAGTGCGTCGTCGCCGGGATCGCCGTGCTGATGATCAGCTACATGATCCTGTGGATGCGCAGGCACTCCCGCGACCTGCGCAGCAGCCTGCAGGACGCGGCCGGCAGCGCCCTGGCCCGGGGCAGCGCCGCCGCGCTGATCGTCATGGCGTTCCTGGCCGTCATCCGGGAGGGCTTCGAGACCTCGGTCTTCCTCCTCGCCGCCTTCCAGTCCGTCGTGTCGCCGATCGAGGCGGCGATCGGTGTCGTGCTGGGGATCGGCGTGTCCGTGGCCCTGGGCTACCTGGTCTACCGCGGCGGGATCCGGCTGAACCTGTCCCGGTTCTTCCGCATCACCGGCGCCGTCCTGGTGCTGGTCGCGGCCGGTCTGGTGATGAGCACGCTGCGGGCCGCGTACGAGGCCGGCTGGCTGGTCGCAGGCCAGCAGCAGGCGCTCGATCTGACCGCGATCGCCCGGCCGGGTTCGGTGCAGGAGTCGCTGCTGACCGGCATGCTCGGCATCCGTTCGACCCTGCCCGTGGTCGAGGTCGTCGCCTACCTGCTGTATGCGGTGCCGATGCTGCTCGTGGTGCTCTGGCCGCCGACGCGAACGCCGGGCACCCGCACGATCGGCCGGATCCTGGTCGGCTCGGCCGCCGCGGCGCTGGCCGTCGCCGGGCTGCTGGTGGCGCTCGCCCCCGCCGTCCCGGCGCCGTTGACCACCGTGCAGGGCCCGTTCGCGCTGACCGGTGACGGCGGGGTGACCGGCACCGCCACGGTCCAGCTGTCCGCCGACGGGTCCACCGCGACCCTGTCGGTGGAGGCCGGCGGGTCGACGACGGCCGGCTCCACGACGCTGGTCACCACCGGCCACACCACGGTCGCGACCGCCGGCGGCGCCGCGGCCACCGTGACGACGCTGGCCGGCACCCCGATCAGCGGTCCGGCCGATGGCGAGCTCCCGGCCACCCTGACCGTCGAGCAGATCGCGGCGCTCAACGGCGGCCGGCTGCCGGTCGGCATCCGGTCCTCGCAGGGACAGGCCTTCCCGGCCGTCTACACCGACACCGTGACGCCGACGATCTCGGCCGACCAGGACGCCGGCCTCGTCGTCGGGCTCAGCGTCCGGCTGGTCCGGACTGTGGCGGTCGCGGTCGCCGACCGCGCGCCGGTGCAGGTCGGCACGATCAGCGAGAACACCCTGGTCACCCCGGCCGACGTGGTCGCTCCCGCGCTGGCCCAGGTGGCGGTCTTCGAGAGCGAGCGGGCTGCCCACGAGGTGCTCGGTCGGGTGATCCCGGCCCTGCTGACCGTCTTCGCCGGTGTGCTGCTGGCCTTCGGGCTGCCCAAGCTCCGCCGCCCTCGTCCTGCCGCCCCGAGCGGCGGGGGACCGGCATCGCCCGGGGCGCCGGCCGTTCGGCCGGCGCAACCGGCGCCGGCCACTGGGTCGGCCACTGGGTCGGCCACTGGGTCGGCCACTGCGTCGGTTCCGGTGTCGGTCCGGGTGGGGGCAGCGCCGGC
>NZ_JBMDXT010000550.1:0-2799 GCF_048594475.1 Nakamurella sp.
TACAAGGCCATGGGCTTCCCGACCCGGATGTTCACCGTCCTGTTCGCGCTCGGCCGGCTGCCCGGCTGGATCGCCCAGTGGCGCGAGATGATCAACGACCCGGCCACCAAGATCGGCCGGCCGCGCCAGGTCTACACCGGCGACACCGAGCGGGATTACATCCCTTCGGACGAGCGCTGATCGCACTGATCGAGCACTGAACGAGCACTGAACGGGCGCCGACCCGTCCGCCGATGCCCGTCCGGCTTGGCCCGTTTGAGGACCAGGCCGGGCGGGCATCGTCGTCGTGGTGCCCCCGTCCCCGGTGGCGGCACTCCCCGACGACCGCGCCCGATGACAGCGCCCGATGAGACGGCCCGAAGACAGCGAGATGACGACAGCGAGATGACCAAGACCCACGTGCTGTGGTTCCGCCGCGACCTGCGGCTGCAGGATCACCCGGCGCTGGCCGCGGCAGCCGCCGACGGCGCCCGGGTGCTCGGCGTCTTCCTGGCCGACGATGTCCCACTGACCGCCTCCGGCGCACCTCGCCGCGCGTTCCTGGCCGCGGCGCTGGCGGCCTTGAACGAGTCGATGGACGGCCGCCTGCTGGTCGCCCACGGGCGGCCGGCGTCGATGATCCCGCGGATCGCCCGGGCCGTCGGCGCCGAGGCCGTGCATGTCAGCGGCGACTACGGGCCGTACGGCCGGCGGCGCGACGCGGCCGTGGCCGATGCGCTCGCCGCGGCCGGGATCGAGTGGGTGGCGACCGGATCGCCGTACGCCATCAGCCCGGGCCGCGTGCGCAAGGGCGACGGCGGCCGGTTCGCCGTCTTCACCCCCTTCTTCCGGGCCTGGACCCACCACGGCTGGCGTGGACCGGCCACCTCGGGCTCCGGCGTGACCTGGGTCCGGCCGGGCGACGTCGACGGGATCGCCGCACACGACCCGGCCGAGTACGGGCGCGCGGTGCCGTCCGACATGTCGCTGCCCGAGGCCGGCGAGGCGGCCGCCTCGGCCGCGTGGACCGAGTTCCTGGCCGACCGGATCGACGCCTACGACGACGACCGCGACCGGCCGGACCAACCCGGCACCAGCCGGATGTCGGTGCACCTGAAGTGGGGTTGCGTGCACCCGCGCACCCTGCTGGCCGATCTGGCCGGCCGGCGGTCCAGCGGCGCCGCCTCCTACCGCCGCGAGCTGGCCTGGCGGGAGTTCTACGCGGACACCCTCTTTCACCTCCCCGCGTCGGTGTGGACCTCGGTCGACCCGGTCATCCAGGGCATGAAGTGGGATTCCGGGGCGACCGCGGACGAGCGGTTCGAGGCGTGGCGGGCCGGGCGCACCGGGTACCCGTACATCGACGCGGGCATGCGCCAGCTGCTGGCCGAGGGCTGGATGCACAACCGGCTGCGGATGGCGACCGCCTCGTTCCTGATCAAGGACCTGCACCTGCCCTGGCAACGCGGGGCCGAGCACTTCATGGAGCATCTGGTGGACGGCGACTACGCGTCCAACAATCACGGCTGGCAGTGGGTGGCCGGCTCGGGCCCGCAGGCGGCCCCGTTCTTCCGCGTCTTCAATCCCCTGACCCAGGGTGAGAAGTTCGATCCGACCGGCGAGTACGTCCGCGCCTACGTGCCCGAACTGCGCGACATCCCCGGCAAGAAGGTGCACCGGCCGTGGGAGCTGCCGGACGGCGCCCCGGCGGGGTACCCGGACCCGATCGTCGACCACGGGGAGGAACGGGCCGAGGCGCTGCGCCGGTGGGAGAACCGCTGAGGCAGCCCGGCGTGCCCCCTGGCCATCGGCGCTGATCAAAGACCCGAATCAGGCACCGATTTGTCCGATTCAGCGGGCCTTGGATCAGCGCAGCCCCGGGTCGGTCCGATCGAGTGGGTCTTTGATCAGCGCAGCACCCGGGTTCGGTCTGTTGGGCAGCGTCCGCTCAGGCGCTCCGGCCGATGGCCCGGGACAGCGCTCGGCCGAACTGCAGCAGCCGCTGCATCTGGGCCAGCCCGCCGTCGGTGACCGACTTGGAGAACCGGTAGGTCTCCACGTACTGCACCGTGCGGGTCTCGTTCGCCTCCGCCAGTTCGGTGAGTGCCTTCTCGGGCGTCTGGGTCGACAGGTAGAGCATGACCGCGTTCATCGACCGCGACCCGTCGGCCTCGGCCCGGAACCGCTGACGCAGACCCTGGTCGACGATCGCCGTCAGCGGGATGCTGCGCAACGACGAGGAGAACATCAGCGTGTCCGGCCGGTCGTCGTCGACCTCGTCGTCGCCGTGCCACAGGATCAGCCGCCGTCCGTCGGTGACGGCGACCTCCTGCCACAGCGCCTGCCCCCACGGCTGGGCGGACGGGACCAGCTCGCAGGTGAAGGAGCGCACGTCGGCGGGGTCGATGACGCCGCCGAGCTCGTCGAGCGCGGCGTCGGCGTCGCGGATGTAGGCCCGAACGGCGTCCTCCAACCGCAGGTAGGGGGCCCAGTCCTGGGGGTCGTGCGGGCGGGGAGCGATCATCTTCCTCGGACCTCCTGGCCGCTGGCTCTGCCCCGCTGATTGTGCCGGTCCGGTCAGGACGGCGTCGCGCCGCCGTCCCCGACCCGGTCCCGGGTGTCGTAGCGCACCAGCGACCGCCCGACCGCCGCGGCCACCAGGGTCAGCACGATGGTCAGGATGCCGCCGGCGGTCGTGGCGAAGGCCGTCGACGTCGCCGACGCCACCAGGCCGTGGACCAGGTCGGCCACCCGGGGTCCGCCCGCCACCACCACCGTGAACACGCCCTGCATCCGGCCGCGCATGTCGTCGGTCGCGTT
>NZ_JBMDXT010000551.1:0-2339 GCF_048594475.1 Nakamurella sp.
AGGACGTCACCGCGCGGCACCACGCAGGATGCCGTCATCGGCAGGCCGCGGGCCTCCTCGACGATGGTGACGAGCTCGTCGAGTGCCTCGAAAACCCGGTACATGGCAACCTCCTACGGGTCGACTGGCAGGCTCGCGGAACCCGGCCGATCGACCGGGCGACGCCCACCCAGTCTGACAAGCCGGGGACCCGCAACCCGGCCAACACGCCCGGCGCGGACCGTGCGGGACGTCACCGATTCGGGTCGCAATCCGGTGGGAACCGGCGGCCGGCCGGCGCGTCGCGGGGCGCCGATCAGCGCCAATGAGTGCCGATCAGCGCTGGGCCAGCTTGGCCGCCAGCGCCCGCGCCACGACCTCCGGCAGCAGGTGGTCGACGTCGCCCCCGTACGTCGCCACCTGTTTGACCAGCGACGACGAGACGAACGAGTAGGCCGGACTGGTCGGCATGAACAGCGTGTCCACCCCGGTCAGACCGTGGTTCATCTGGGCCATCTGCAGCTCGTAGTCGAAGTCGGACACGGCCCGCAGGCCCTTGACGATCGCCCCGATCCCGCGGTCCCGGCAGTAGTCGACGAGCAGCCCGCGGAACGTGTCCACCTCGACGGTCGGCAGGTCGGCCGTCGTCGCGCGCAGCAGCTCCAGCCGCTCCTCGAGGGCGAACATGCCGCGCTTGTCCGGGTTGACCAGCACCGCGACGGTGACCCGGTCGAACAGGCCGGCGGCCCGGCCGATCACGTCCAGGTGGCCCAGCGTCGGCGGGTCGAAGGAGCCGGGGCACACGGCATGGGTGCCGGCACGCGGGGAGGCCGTCGTCATGGCGCGCGACCGTAGCAGAGCAGCGTGTCGCCGTACCGCTTCGTCCGGGTCCCGTCCAGCGGCGCCGGCCAGTCGACCTCGCCCGACCGCGTGCTGCGTTCGACGATCAGGTCCGCGTGGGCGGCCAGCACCCCGGCGGCCACCAGGGCCGCCAGCACGGCCCGGACGTCGGCCCCGGGCAGGTCGTAGGGCGGGTCGGCGACCACGATGTCGATCGGCCCGGCCAGCCGCGGCACGGCCGCCGCGACGTCGGCGGCGACCACCTGCAGGGCCGGACCGCCCGGGTCGTCGAACGCGGCCACGTTGGCCCGCAGCGCGGTGAGCGCGGACCGGTCGCGTTCCACGAAGACCGCGGCGGACGCGCCGCGCGAGGCCAGCTCCAGGCCCAGCGCGCCGGTGCCGGCCCACAGGTCCAGGACCCGGGCGCCGTCCAGCCCGCCGGTGGCCTGCAGGGAGCCGGCCAACGCCTCCCGGACCCGCTCGGACGACGGGCGGGTGGTCACCCCCTTCGGCACGGTCAGCCGCCGGCTGCGCCAGCGGCCGGCCACGATCCTGGTCATGTCCGCGGTCCGGGCCGCTCAGGCGCCGTCGGTCAGCACGAGCAGCAGATCGCCGCCCTCCACCTGCTGCACCGGGTTGATCGCGGTCCGCTGCACGCGGCCGGCCCGCGGCGCGGTGATCGAGGCCTCCATCTTCATCGCCTCGATCGTGGCCACCGTCGCGCCCGCCTCGACCTCGTCGCCCTCGGTCACGGCGAGGGTGACGACGCCGGCGAACGGCGACGCCACCTGCCAGGGGTTGCTCGGGTCGGCCCGCTCGGCCACCGGCACGTCGACGTCGACGCTGCGGTCGCGGATCTGCAGCGGCCGCAACTGGCCGTTGAGCGTGGTCACCACGGTGCACAGGCCGCGCTCGTCGGGCGCCCCGGTGGCCTCCAGACCCAGGTAGAGCTGGACCCCGGACTGCAGGTCGACCACGTGCTCGGCGCCGGGCTGCAGACCGTAGAGGTAGTCGACGGTCGGCAGCACGGACAGGTCGCCGTACTGCTGCCGCGACTGGCGGAACTCCCGCTCCGGGCCGGGGAACAGCAGCCGGTTCAGCGTCGGCCGCGGGTGGGCCGCCAGATCGGCGGCGTCCTCGTCCGACAGGGTCGCCTCCGGCGGCGCGTACCGGCGGCCGGCCAGGGCCTTGGTCCGGAACGGCTCCGGCCAGCCGCCGGGCGGGTCGCCCAGGTCGCCGGACAGGAACCCGATCACCGAGTCGGGGATGTCGAACCGGCCCGGGTCGGCCTCGAACTCGGCCGGGTCCACCCGGGCCCCGACCAGGTGCAGCGCGAGGTCGCCGACCACCTTGGACGACGGGGTGACCTTGACCAGGTTGCCCAGCATCGCGTTGGCCGCGGTGTAGGTCGCCTCGACCTCCTCGAACCGGTGGCCCAACCCCAGCGCGATGGCCTGCTGGCGCAGGTTGGACAGCTGGCCGCCGGGGATCTCGTGCTGGTAGACCCGTCCGGTCGGGGC
>NZ_JBMDXT010000552.1:0-1995 GCF_048594475.1 Nakamurella sp.
GCCGCGGCCCCCCCCCCCGCGGCCGCCCCCCCGGCCCCGCCGTCCTCCCCGCCGTCCTCAGGGCCGTCCGCTCCCAACCGGACCCCACCGGCCGCGTCGAACCCGGCCCCGTACCCGGCTGCGCCCGGCGCCCGGTGGTCCCCCGGGCCGACCGGGTCGGGCTGGTCACCGGACGACCCGGCGGCCGGACCACCCGCGGGTCCGGGGTCCGTGCACGCCGGCGACCCGAGCTACCAGCCGGCTCCTCGGGGCAGTCACCTGCCGCCCTACCAGGAGCCGTTCGCCGGTCGGGCCGCCGCGACCGGCCCGACCGCCGGTCCCCCACCCATGCCGTCGGGCGGGCCTCCACCCGCCAGTGGACCGACCGGGCCGACCGGGCCGGACGCCACGATGCCGGCGTCGGGTCCCGGCGGTCCCGCCACGGCCGGCGGCCGGACCGGGCCCAAGAAGCTCACGGTGACCCGGGTCGCCGCCTTCCGCAGCCGGGAACTGACCACCCGGGGCGTGCGCATCTTCCACCGCGCCGCCACCGCGGACGGGGCGGACCGGTCGGGGCTGACCTCCCTGACCTATGCGGTCATGGGCAACTACGCGGTCGACGCGGCGCTGGCCGTCGCCCTGGCCAACACGCTGTTCTTCGCCGCGGCCAAGGCCGAGTCCACCGGCAAGGTGCTGCTCTACCTGCTCATCACCGTCGCGCCGTTCGCGGTGATCGCCCCGCTGATCGGACCGGCCCTGGACCGGCTGCAGCACGGTCGCCGGATCGCGCTCGCGGCCTCCAGCTTCGCCCGCGCCGTGCTCGCCGTCGTGATGGCCGTCAACTTCGACTCCTGGATCCTCTACCCCTGCGCCCTGGGCATGTTGGTGCTGTCCAAATCGTTCGGCGTGCTCAAGGCAGCGGTCACCCCCCGGGTCCTCCCGCCGGACATCACGCTGGTCAAGACCAACTCCCGGCTCACCGTCTTCGGGCTGATCGCCGGCGGCGTGGCCGGCGCGCTGGCGGCCGGCCTGTCCTGGGCGTTCGGCAGCACCGGGGCGCTGGTCTTCACCGCGATCCTGAGCGTCGTCGGTGGCTGGCTCTGCCTGCGTATCCCGGCCTGGGTGGAATCGACCGAGGGCGAGGTCCCGGTCGACGCGGTCGGGGCGCGCCGCCGTCAGTCCTTCCCGCTGGCCGTGACGACCACTCTGTGGGCCAACGGCAGCATCCGGATCGAGACGGGCTTTCTCGCCCTGTTCATCGCGTTCGTGATCAAGAGCGAGTATGCCGACGCCAGCGCCTTCACCCAGCTGCTGCTGCTCGGCGTGGTCGGGGTCGCGGCCGGGCTCGGCGGCTTCGTCGGAAACGCGATCGGCGCGCGACTGCCGCTGAGCAAGCCGGACCAGGTGTCCATCGCTTCCCTGGCCGCCGTCGTGCTGACCACCTTGATCGCCGCCCTCATCCCCGGCCTGATCACGGCCGCGATCGTCGGGCTCGTCGGCTCGACCGCATCCGCCCTGGCCAAGGTCTGCCTGGACTCCGTCATCCAGCACGAGCTGCCCGAGGCCAGCCGGGCGTCAGCGTTCGGGGTCAGCGAGACCGCACTCCAACTGTCCTGGGTGTTCGGCGGCGTGGTCGGCCTGCTGCTGGGCGGCGTGTGGACGTTCGGTCACGACAGCGTCTACACGATCGGCTTCGCCGTCATCACCCTGCTGTTGGCGATCGGCCTGGCGCAGAGCTGGTTCGTGCGCCGCGGCCGATCACTGTTCCCCTGGCTGCATTTCCCCAAGCCGGGCGGCCGGTTCCGCAAGTCGTCGGGGGCCAAGGCCGGTCCGGCCGCGGCGGGCGCACCGCCGGCGACGGCCGCGGGCCCGCCGACGGTCTGGACGCCCGGGCCGGCCGCCCCCGGCCCGACGCCGTGGTCGGCCGGACCCGGCCAGCCGCCGACGGCCTACCCGACCTGGTCACCCGGCTACCCGTCACCGGCCGCTCCCCCACCGGTCACCCCGGCCGGGCCG